>NZ_JBFOCT010000038.1:0-46102 GCF_040907925.1 Aeromonas sp. s12
TCCCATGCCGAACTCAGAAGTGAAACGCGGTAGCGCCGATGGTAGTGTGGCATTCGCCATGCGAGAGTAGGACACTGCCAGGCACCCAATTAAACGGTGATGTGAAAACACATAGCCGGCTGCGAGGATGACACCTCAGAAGAAGCGGCAAATGATTTAGCGCAAGCTAACCGAATGCGGAGCGGTAGTTCAGTCGGTTAGAATACCGGCCTGTCACGCCGGGGGTCGCGGGTTCGAGTCCCGTCCGCTCCGCCACTAATTTGAAGGCCTTCCCGATTGGGAAGGCCTTTTTGCTATGGGCAGTTTTGCCCATAAGTCCCACAGATTTGTACGCAAGAACCAACACAAAGCCCGGTTTCATAACCGGGCTTTTGTATTTTTAGTGCGTTATATCGCCAATGTCAGGCTTTTACCTGTCGGAAGAATGGCCAGATAGCCGATTATTTCCACCATTTTCGGGCTATCTCAGAGTCTTATCAGTTTCATTTACTGCCATTTGAACGACTCTGCAGGTGGTCAAATCAGCCTTCTGCCGCCTGCTGACTACAGGGCAGTTCCATATTGACCACCCCCTCTTCCATCTGGACGTCGATCTTGAAGCCAAGCCGTTTGGCGAGGTTGACCATGCCGCGATTGCTGGGCATGGTCATGCCGGAGAGCTGGCCAATCCCCTGCTCGCTGGCGTAGCGGATGATCTTCTCCATCATCAGTTTGCCGAGCCCCAGTCCTTTCAGGTCGGAACGAACCAGAATGGCAAATTCGGCATCGCTGAGATCCGGCGTCGAGATGGCGCGCACCACCCCGAGAATCTGATCTTTGCGCTCCCCATCCTGCCCTACGGCAACAAACGCCATTTCTCGGTCGTAATCGATCTGGGTCATGCGGGCCAGCTCCTCATGACCCAGCTCACCCACGTCGGCGAAGAAGCGTTTGTACCTGTCTTCATCGGAGACCTGCAGCACGAACTGCTTGTGAGCCGGTTCATCTTCCGGCCGGATCGGGCGCAGCAGGATATGGCGCTGATCTTTAAGCCAAGCACCTTCTTCCAGCTCGGTAGGATAGGGGCGGATCGCCAGTAGGTTGCTGGCCGGGATGGCGGGGTCAGCCAGCGTGAGGCTGGCATCCAGCACCACCATTTCGGTACCGCACGCTTGTAGCGGGTGCAGGTCCAGTTCCTGAATCTCAGGAAAGGCGAGCAATAGCTCGGAGAGCTGGCAGAGCACTTGACCGAGGGCATCGATATCCAGTCGTTCCGGTGTGGCCTGTTCACGGATCTTGCGGCTCTTGAGGGCTCCGATGATCTGGTAACGAGCCAGTGCCTGATTGAGCGGTGGCAAGGCAGCCACCATCTCCTGCGGTTCCGCACCCGACTCACCCAGCAGAATGACGGGGCCAAAGATGGCGTCTTGCTGGATCCGTACCCGCAGCTCGAGGCCGCCGCTGCGGCGAGCCATGCGTTGCACCAGCAAGCCTTCGATGCGGGCGCCCGGATCATGCTGTTTGACCCTGTCCAGAATGGCATCTGCGGCTTGCGCCACTTCGGCCGAGGTGCGCAGATTGAGCACCACACCGTGTACGGCAGACTTGTGCAGGATATCGGGCGAGCGCAGTTTTACCGCCACCGGGTAGCCGATCTGCTCGGCTGTGAGGGTCGCCTCGATGGCGTCGGTGACGATCCAGGTTGGCAGGGTCGAGAGACCTGCGGCTTGCAAAATCGGGTGTACCAGATGAGTATCCAGCCTCAGTTGCTTGCGCTCCTGCGCCTGACGGATCAGTTGCTGGCAGAGCTCGATATTGAGCTGGTTGCCATGCAGGGAGGCGGGGGTCTCCATCAGCTGCTTCTGGTTGCGGCGGTACTCCACCATATGCATGAAGGCTGCCATGGCGCTTTCCGGGGTACGGTAGGTCGGGATGCCCGCTTCGGTAAAGAGCTTGCGCCCCTCCTGCGCCGAGTACTCGCCTGCCCAGTTGGTAAGAATATTGAAACGGCGAGCTTTGGGGTGCTGTTTCAGGTGGGCTATAAGGTGGCTGGCCAGCGGTGCGCTGGGGGCCGTGAGCGAGGGGGCGTGGATGATCAGGATGGCGTCGATACCATCCTCCTGCAACACGCTGTCCAACGCCTCCTGATAGGTGGCGATGGTGGCATCGCTGCCGATATCGAGCGGCGGGCGAGCCAGTTTGCCGCCCCGCTCCAGCAGCACATCCACCGCCATATTGGCCAGCCCGCGGCCATTGGAGATGATGGCGAGCCGCTCCCCCTTTAGGGCCATGGAGTGGCTCAAGGTTTCTACCGCGGCGAATAGTTCGTGGGTATCCCGCACCCGCAACATGCCGGCGCGGCGGATGGCGGCGTCATAGACGTTGTCGAGGCCGTGGGCCGGATCGTGGCGTCCGCTTTTCAGTACCAGGATCGGTTTGTTGCGCGAAGCGGCGCGCGCCGCCGAGAGAAAATGGCGGGCATCGTGCAGCTTGTCCATGTAGAGCAGGATGGCGCGGGTGACGCTGTCGCGGGAGAGTTGATCCAGCAGCTGGCCGAAGTCGATGTCGCAGTGATCGCCAAGGGAGATAAAGGCAGAGAATCCCAGCTCATGCTGCTTGGCCCAGTCGAGAATGGTGGTGCTGACCGCAGCAGACTGGGAGAGAAAGGCGACCTGCCCGGGCTTGGCGGCAATCGGTGAAAAGCTGGCATTGAGCCCCTGACCGGGCAGCAGCATCCCCATACTGTTGGGGCCGAGCAGGCGAATGCCATATTGCTTGCAGAGCCGTTTCAGCTCCTGCCGCTCATCTTGTGAAAAATCGGCGGCGAGGATGATGGCTGCGCCTGTTCCCTTCTGGCCGAGCGCCTCCAGCAGGGGGATGACCCGCTCCCGGCGAGTGCAGATGATGGCGAGATCCGGAGCCAGTGGCAGGCTGGCAATATCGGGATAGGCCAGCACGCCGGCCACCGCCTTGCTGCGCGGGGTGACTGGCAGGATGGGCCCTTTGAAGTGACCCGCCAGCAGGTGGCGCACGATCACATGACCCGCCTTGAGCGGGTCGGTCGAGGCGCCGATCACGGCGATTGAGTGGGGTTTGAACAGCCGATCCAGACCGCTTGCTTTCATGGGCACTCCCGACAAAAGGGGGAAGATACCAGTCTAATATGCCTTTGCTGCGGGTTCTGTGACCGGATCCTGATCACCGTTTTTTCAGGGCATTGGCACGCAGATAAAAGCGCAGTTCGCCTTGCACCCGGCGAATGGCTCCCAGGTGGCGTTCCTGCAGATAGATATCCTGCTCCCGATCGAGCGCCGTACTGGGCACGCCCATGCTCTGCAGATACTCGTCAAACAGGGTTGAACCCTTGATCTCTACCAGATGCTGTTTCATGGCTCTCCTCCCTGCGCCTTGGCGTTTGTTGATGAACGCCCAGTCTGCGATGACCTGCCGGGTTTGCCTATTGTCACTTTTGACACGAGATTTGACACGAGAGCGCTCAAACATCTTTCAGAGAGGGCGTCGTTGAGGCGCTGGCTGACGTTATAGTATGGCGAGGAGCACGAGGCACGGATGGTGCGCAGGATGATCAGACTCTGGTGGTGGTGCATGGCACTATGGACGGTTGGCGTATCGGCAGCCGAGCAGCCTATCCGCGCCTGGAATCTGCTGCTGGATCATCCCAACCCCGCCGTCGTCCAGTTGCTGCGCCTCTCCCTCGATCTCACCGTGCCCGAATATGGCCCCTACCAGCTGGTCTCCAGCCCGCAGATGGAGCAGGGGCGGGCGGTGAAGGAGCTGCGTAGCGGCGAGCTGGTTCAGGTCGGTGTCTTTGCCCCCGATGGTGAGCGAGAGCGGGAGTTGCTGGCAATCCACATTCCGCTGGCCAAGGGGCTGCTGGGGTGGCGGGTGTGTCTGGTTCGGCAGGGGGATGAGGGGCGTTTTGCCGCGATCGGATCGTTGGCGGACTGGCATCGCGCCGGGCTCTCCATCGGCCAGCACAGATCCTGGCCAGACACCCAGTTGCTGCGGGCTAACGGCCTCAAGGTGACGGTGGGCAATCTTTATGAGGCGCTCTTCAACATGCTGCGCAAGAAGCGCTTTGACTGCTTCCTGCGCTCGGTCATCGAGGTCGAGGATGAGCTAAGGCAGCATCCCGATCTCGCCATCGAGCCCCATCTGGTGTTTCGCTATCCGCTGGCGCTGCTCTTCTTTGTTTCGCCCAAATATCCGGAGCTGGCGCAGCGCATCGAGCTTGGCCTGCTGCGGGCGCGGCAGTCTGGTGCTTTTGACCGGGTCTTTGAAGAGGGATTTGGCAGCACCATTCGGCGGTTGAAACTGGATGAGCGGGTGCGCCTCGAGTTGCACAACCCCGACTTGCCGCAGCCCAGTCGCGTCATGATGGTCGATCCGGCCCTTATCTATAATCCGGTGTCAGCGCAGTGAGCCCTGATTCTGCGCGGTATCCCAGAAGGCGCGGATCAGCGGCTCCTCCAGCCGCTTCTTGAGCACCCCGATCCCCACATCAAATGGCTTGAAGGCGGGCTTGAGGTCGATGATCCGCACCTTGTCGCCGAGCGGGCTATGGTCGATCACCGCCGCCGGCACCAGCCCCACGCCACAACCGAGCGCCACCATGGCGACGATCCCCTCGTTACCCGCCACTTCGGCGTAGATGTTGGGGGCGATCCCCTTGTTGCGAAACCACTGATCGCTGCGTTTGCGGGCCAAGCCCTGCTCGGAGAGGATGACTGGCAGCTGCTCCCAATCAGGTTCTCCCTGACGGAACCACTGGTTCAGCTGCGGGGCGTTGCGCGGCGCGATAAAGACCAGCGGCACCTGCTGCAGGCTGGCGAACTCCAGCTTGGCGGGCAGGGCATCGGGGCGGGCAGCGATGGCGAGATCGGCCTCGTCGGCCAGGATCTTGTCCACCGCCAGCGCCGGGTCACCGGTCTCCAGCTTGATCTCCAGCTGGGGGTAGCGGCGGCGAAAGCGCTCCAGCACCTCGGGCAGCAGAAAGTAACTGGCGGTGACCGAGCAGAAGACCCGCAGACGACCTTGCAGCGGCTCGTCGCTGCGTTTGAGCTCCTGTTTGAGCTGGCGCCACTCCTGCAACAGGCCGCCGCCGAATTCGCGCAGCTTCTCACCGGCGGGGGTGAGCCGCACCGAACGGTTGTCCCGCTCGAACAGGATGCAACCGGTCTCCTGCTCCAGCCGCTGGATGGCACGGCTCAGGGTGGAAGGGCTGACCGCCATGGCATCGGCGCTTTTGCCGAAATGAAGGGAGTCGGCGAGGTGGAGAAACAGCTCGAGATTGCGAAGGTCCATCTTTCAGCTCCTGGCGCGGCTTGTGTGCCCGATACCCAGCGGTTGGTGGCTTGTTTCTGCCATCTCGCGGTACATTCAGCAGGCAATTATGAAGGGTGAGTCTTTCAGTTATTGCAACGTACTGTTTCGAATATATCAGTTCAGGCAATAAGTGTCCCGCGCTATAGTGGTTCAGACAACGCCGCTATCCGGCATGGAATCAATCGAACGGAGCAATCACCATGGCTAACTATTTCAACACCTTGAACCTGCGTCAGCAGTTGGCCCAGCTGGGCAAGTGTCGTTTCATGCAGCGCGAAGAGTTCGCGGACGGCTGCAACGTGCTGAAGGGCAAGAAGGTGGTGATTGTGGGCTGTGGTGCCCAGGGTCTGAACCAGGGTCTGAACATGCGCGACTCCGGGCTGGATATCTCCTACGCCCTGCGCAAGGCTGCCATCACCGAGAAGCGCGCCTCCTGGCAGAAGGCTACCGACAACGGCTTCGCGGTCGGTACCTATGAAGAGCTGATCCCGACCGCCGATCTGGTGCTGAACCTGACTCCGGACAAGCAGCACTCTGACGTGGTGAAAACCGTGATGCCGCTGATGAAGCAGGGCGCCGCGCTGGGCTACTCCCACGGCTTCAACGTGGTGGAAGAGGGTCAGCAGATCCGCTCCGACATTACCGTCGTGATGGTGGCGCCCAAGTGCCCAGGGACCGAAGTGCGTGAAGAGTACAAGCGTGGCTTTGGTGTACCGACCCTGATCGCCGTTCACCCGGAAAATGACCCGAAAGGTGAAGGCATGGCCATCGCCAAGGCGTGGGCCTCTGCCACCGGCGGCGACCGTGCCGGGGTGCTGGAATCCTCCTTCGTGGCGGAAGTGAAATCTGACCTGATGGGCGAGCAGACCATCCTCTGCGGCATGCTGCAGGCCGGTTCTCTGCTCTGCTACGACAAACTGGTTGCCGAAGGCACAGACCCGGCCTACGCCGGCAAGCTGATCCAGTTCGGCTGGGAGACCATCACCGAAGCCCTGAAGCAGGGTGGCATCAGCCTGATGATGGACCGCCTCTCCAACCCGGCCAAGCTGCGCGCCTTCGAGCTCTCAGAGCAGCTCAAGACCCTGATGCGCCCGCTGTTCGAGAAGCATATGGACGACATCATCGCCGGTGAGTTCTCCCGCGGCATGATGGCCGACTGGGCCGAAGACGATGCCAAGCTGTTCGGCTGGCGTGAAGAGACCGGTAAATCCGCCTTCGAAAACGCCCCGGCGTTTGCAGGCAAGATTGCCGAGCAGGAGTACTTCGACAATGGCGTGGTGATGGTGGCCATGGTCAAGGCGGGTGTGGAGCTGGCGTTTGAGACCATGGTGGCTTCCGGTATCTACGAGGAGTCTGCCTACTACGAATCCCTGCACGAGCTGCCGCTGATCGCCAACACCGTTGCCCGCAAGCGTCTGTACGAGATGAACGTGGTCATCTCCGATACCGCCGAGTACGGAAACTACCTGTTCGCCAACGCCGCTGTGCCCTTGCTGCGCGAGCGCTTCATGCCGACCCTGAAGGCGGGCGATCTGGGTGCCAGCAAGGCGGAAGGGCAGAGCGTGGATAACCTGGCGCTGCTGGCGGCCAACGAAGCGACCCGCAACCACCCGATCGAAAAAATCGGCCAGGTACTGCGCGGTTACATGAAGGACATGAAACGCATCGCCGTTGGCGGTTAAGTCTGCATCGGGCAGGATGATGAAGGGGGGGGGATGACGATCCCCGTCGCCGGTCGGACTGGACACCCGCTCGGCCAGCCAGAAAACTCAGCCTGACAGTCATAAAAAAGCCCCGCTCATCGAGCGGGGCTTTTGCATTCAGAAAGGCTGGATAAATCAGGCTTTCCACGCTTTCCAGGTGTTGATCAGACCGTTGGTGGAGCAGTCGTGGCTGGTGACAGCCTCGTTGTTGCCCAGCTCCGGCAGGATCTTGTTGGCCAGCTGTTTGCCCAGCTCCACACCCCACTGGTCGAAGCTGAAGATGTTCCAGATTGCGCCCTGTACGAAGATCTTGTGTTCGTACATGGCGATCAGGGCACCCAGGGTTTTCGGGGTCAGGCTCTTGAACAGAATGGAGTTGGTCGGGCGGTTGCCTTCGAACACCTTGAACGGCACCAGATCCTTGACCTGCTCCAGGGTTTTGCCAGCAGCCAGGAACTCGGCTTCAACCTCTTCCTTGCTCTTGCCGAAGGCCAGTGCCTCGGTCTGGGCGAAGAAGTTGGCCAGCAGTTTCGGGTGGTGGTCACCGATCGGGTTGTGGCTGATGGCCGGTGCCAGGAAATCACAGGGGATCAGCTTGGTGCCTTGGTGGATCAGCTGGTAGAAGGCGTGCTGGCCGTTGGTGCCCGGCTCACCCCAGATGATGGGGCCAGTCTGGTAGTCAACCGGCTTGCCGTTGCGATCCACGTACTTGCCGTTGGATTCCATGTTGCCTTGCTGGAAGTAGGCAGGGAAGCGGTGCATGTACTGGTCGTACGGCAGAATGGCTTCGGACTCGGCACCGTAGAAGTTGTTGTACCACAGGCCGATCAGCGCCAGCAGCACCGGCACGTTCTGCTCATAGGAGGCAGTGGCGAAGTGCATGTCCATCTCGAAGGCGCCTTGCAGCAGGGCTTCGAAGTTCTCGAAACCGACAGACAGGGCGATGGGCATGCCGATGGCAGACCAGGAGGAGTAGCGGCCGCCAACCCAGTCCCAGAACTCGAACATATTGTTGGTGTCGATGCCGAACTCGGCCACGGCCTTGCCGTTGGTGGAGAGGGCTGCGAAGTGCTTGGCAACGTGGGCCTTGTCACCGGCGATATTGATGAACCAGTCGCGGGCGGTCAGGGCGTTGGTCATGGTCTCCTGGGTGGTGAAGGTCTTGGAGGCCACCAGGAACAGGGTGGTTTCCGGATCGATCTTCTTCAGGGTCTCGGCGATGTGAGTGCCATCGACGTTGGAGACGAAGTGCATCTGCAGGTGGTTTTTGTAGGGACGCAGCGCCTCGGTGATCATCACCGGACCCAGATCAGAGCCACCGATACCGATGTTGACCACATGCTGGATCGCTTTGCCGGTGTAGCCTTTCCACTCGCCTCCGATTACCTTCTCGCAGAAGCCCTTCATCTTGGCCAGCACGGCGTTCACTTCCGGCATAACATCCTTGCCGTCGCACTCGATGGGGCGGTCGGAGCGGTTGCGCAGGGCCACATGCAGTACGGAGCGGCCTTCGGTCATGTTGATCTTGTCGCCATTGAACATGGCATCGATCGCGCTGCGAAGATCGGTCTCTTTGGCCAGATCAACCAGCAACTTGAGGGTTTCTTCGGTGATCAGGTTCTTCGAGTAATCAACCAGGATGTCGCCGCCGAAGGTAAGGGAAAACTTGTCAAAGCGCTTCGGGTCCTGCGCGAACAGATCCTTGAGTCGGGTCTCTTTGTTTGCTGCAAAGTGGGCTTCCAGTGCCTGCCAGGCCTGGGTTTGGGTTGGATTGATGTTTTTCATAGGATTCCTGAAATGCCAAGTTGTGTTTGAACCTTGAAGGCAAGGTCCCGCCAAACCTTATTATCCGAGCATTATAGCGAGCCGATCGGGCGGCCCGTGTAACAGATTTTTACCGATTGTCTTTTACCGCAATGGGTCACTGTCGGGAGCATACAACCAGAACATTGGGATTATGTGTCACGAAAGCAAGGCGGATCTTGCGCTTGCTCATGATTGGGGCCACCCCGATAGCCTGAAATTGTTTTCATCCGGTTGGCGTGGTTATGCACCGACATGGCCATGGGTTGGGGTCAGAAACGACAATGCCAGCCCGAAGGCTGGCATTGTAGGTTGCTGCTTTACCGCGATCACGCCTGCGGTTTTTGCATGTGCATCACCATCTGCGGGAAGGGGATCTCGATGCCTTCGGCATCAAAGGTCAGTTTTACCTTCTCGTGGAAGTCGAACCAGACACCCCAGTAATCAGCGGTTTTCACCCAGGGGCGCACTACGATATTGACCGAGGAGTCGGCCAGCGCGGCAACGGCGATGGTGGCTGCCGGATCTTTCAGGATGCGCGGCTCTTCGCTTACCAGACGCTCGAGGATCTGTTTGGCCTTGCGCAGGTCGGAGCCGTAGCCGATGCCAAAGGTCATATCGACGCGGCGGGTATCCATGCGCGAGTAGTTGACGATGGTGCCGTTGAGGATGGCGGAGTTCGGGACTACCACCATCTTGTTGTCACCGGAGGTGAGGGTGGTGGTAAAGAGCTGAACGGACTGCACCACACCCGCAGTGCCTGCCACTTCGATAAACTCGCCCGCCTTGATGGGGCGGAAGATGATCAGCAGGAAGCCGGCAGCGAAGTTGGAGAGCGAGCCTTGCAGCGCCAGACCGATGGCCAGACCGGCGGCACCGATAATGGCGACGAAGGAGGCTGTCTGCACGCCGACACGGCCCAGCGCGGCGATCACTACGAACACCAGAATGGCGTATTTGAGGATGCTGCCGACGAAGTGGGTGACTGTGGTGTCCAGCTTGCGGGCCTGCATCACCTTGACCACGCCACCGCTGATGAGGTTGGCGGCGATATAGCCGACCAGCAGGGTCAGCAGGGCGGCGGCGATATTGACGCCGTATTCGATCAGCAGTCCCTGATTATTGACCAGCCAGGTCTGCGCTTCGGTAATGATTTCGGGTTCCATAGGATGTCCTGTCAGGTTCTAAAAGGTTTATGGTGGATAAATCTAACACCGCAGCGCGACAGTACGGGTCGCATCTGGTACTTCTTTTCTGCCATAAAAACCTGACACAAAAAAGAAGGGAGGCCAAAGCCTCCCTTCTTTTTGCTGAATGATGTGAAAAAACCATCAGCTCTGCAGTAGTTGGCTGCGGATAAATTGCCACTGATCTTCGAAACCGGCGGTCGGCTTGAGCTTGAACTCGGAGCGCACGAACTGGCTGATACGGCCTTCGGTGTAGGCCAGCAGCAGATTGGCCAGCATGGTCTCGTCGAGCTGGAAGCCTTGACCCTCGCGCAGCCGCTTCTCGCGCAGCACCTGTTTGATCTGGGTCTCCAGCTTGTCAAACAGGATGCTGATGCGATCCCGCAGCCGATCGTGCTCACCCAGCAGGGCGTCGCCGTTGAGGATACGGGTGATGCCGGGATTGCGCTCGGCGAACACCAGCAGCAGCTGCAGGATATGGTGGCAGCGCGCCATGGTGTCCTTCTCTTCCGCCATGATCAGATTGACCCGTGACAGCAGGGAATCCTCGATAAAGTCGATCAGCCCCTCGAACATCCGCGCCTTGCTGGGAAAATGTCGATAGAGGGCTGCTTCAGAGACGCCGACCTCGGCCGCCAGACGGGCCGTGGTGATGCGCTGACCCGGACTGGTTTCCAGCATATGGGCGAGCGCCTGCAGGATCTGATCGCGCCGACTCTGTTTCTGATTACTGCTTGCCATGGATTCCCCTAAAAAAAACAATGGCTTGATTCTATTATTAGGCACCGCCCATCGGGCTGGTGTGGTCTGTTATTGGCGACCAGAAGAACCAAAACCGCCTTCACCCCGTTCGCTCTGATTGAACTCATCGACCAGTTGGAAGCTGGCCTGAACCACCGGCATGATCACCAGCTGGGCGATGCGCTCGCCGGGTTGCATGGTGAACTCATCTTTGCCGCGGTTCCAGACCGATACCATCAGCTGACCCTGGTAATCGGAATCGATCAGACCGACCAGGTTGCCCAGCACGATGCCGTGCTTATGGCCGAGGCCGGAGCGGGGCAGGATGGTGGCACACAGACCCGGATCCTGGATGTGAATGGCCAGACCGGTCGGCACCAGGGTGGTATCACCCGGAGCCAGAGTCAGCGGCGCATCCAGCAGTGCGCGCAGATCCATGCCGGCAGAGCCCGGTGTGGCGTAGGCGGGCAGCGGGAACTCGGTACCGATACGGGCATCCAGAATCTTCAGTTCAATTTGTGTAGTCATGAATCGCTTTTTCAGTTGGATCTTGTATTGGCGCCCCTCTTGGCAAGGGCGGGGCGCCGTGAGTTTTGTTCTTTCGGGACGCTCAGTGCCGGTAGTGGCGGGCAATCAGGGCGATCAGGTGACGGGCCAGCGTCAGCTTGTCGGCCAGCGGCAGCGGGGCCTGGCCCCCTTGCCAGAACACGGTCAGGGCGTTGTCATCGGCGTTGAAGCCTTGCCCCTCGCGGGACACATCGTTGGCGGCGATCATGTCCAGCCGCTTACGCTGCAACTTGTCGAGGGCGTATTGTTCCACATCCACGGTTTCGGCGGCAAATCCGACGGTGAAGGGTTTGTCTGAAAGGGCACCGACGGCCGCGATGATGTCGGGGTTTTTCACCAGCTTCACCACCATCTGGTCGTTGTCGCCGGTTTTCTTGATCTTCTGGCTGGCGACCTGCTCGGGGCGATAGTCGGCCACCGCCGCGCAGCCGATGAAGAGGTCGCACTCGCCGACCCGGCTCATCACCGCCTGATGCATCTGCTCCGCGCTCTCCACATCGACACGGGTCACGCCCGCAGGCGTAGCTAGCGTCACCGGACCGCTCACCAGCGTCACTTCGGCGCCCGCTTCACGGGCAGCTCGGGCGATGGCGTAGCCCATCTTGCCGGAGCTGTGGTTGCTGATGTAGCGCACCGGATCGAGCGCCTCGCGGGTTGGCCCTGCGGTGAGCAACAGCTTGACGCCTGCCAGCAAGGGCTCGGCGGCCAGCTGCTGACAGCAGCGATCCACCAGTTCGAGGGGATCCAGCATCCGCCCCGGGCCCACATCGCCACAGGCCTGGCTGCCAGCATCCGGCCCCCACAGCAGGATGCCGCGGCTGGCCAGGGTCTTGAGGTTGGCCTGGGTGGCGGCGTTGAGATACATCTGCTGGTTCATGGCTGGTGCCAGCGCGACCGGTGCCGGAGTGGCCAGACAGAGGGTGGTCAGCAGTTCGTCGGCCATGCCGGCCGCCATACGGGCCATCAGGTTGGCGCTGGCGGGGGCGATCAGTACCAAATCGGCCCACTTGGCCAGTTCGATATGGCCCATGCCCGCTTCGGCAGAGGGATCCAGCAGGCTGTAGGCCACCGGATGACCGGAGACCGCCTGCAGGGTCAGCGGGGTGATGAACTCCTTGGCGGAGCGGGTCATCACCACCCGCACTTCGGCGCCCTGATCTTTCAGGCGGCGTACCAGCTCGGCACTCTTGTAGGCGGCGATCCCGCCACTGACACCCAACAGGATGCGTTTATCGGCCAATCTCATCTGCTGTTTCTCTATCCGGCTCATTCTGACTGGTCGGCTAAGATACCACAGGCAATGGATGACGACAGGGGTTGGCATCAAGGGGTGTGGTCGGGCGCGCGCAATTTTTTGCTATGTTTTTTCTCAACAGGGATGAGGGAGAGACAAATGAGCATCAAAGAGTGGCCGGAAGATGAACGCCCCAGAGAGAAGTTGCTGCGTCAGGGGCCTGCGGCGCTCTCCGATGCCGAGCTGCTCGCCATCTTTCTGCGCACTGGCGTCAATGGCCTGAGTGCAGTGGATCTTTCACGTAATCTATTGAATCAATTCGGCTCTTTGCGCAGCTTGCTGGGCGCGGATCAACGGGCATTCTGCGAGGCGCACGGCCTTGGCCCGGCCAAATATGCCCAGTTGCAGGCGGTGCTGGAGATGGCCAGACGCCATCTGGCCGAGCAGTTGCAACGGGGCGATGCACTCACCTCGCCCCAGCTGACCCGGGACTATCTGCAGGCCCAGCTGCGGGATCGGCCGAGGGAAGTGTTTGCCCTGCTGTTGCTCGACAATCAGCACAGAGTCATTCAATTTGTTGAGCTTTTTTTCGGCACCATCGACTCGGCGAGCGTCTGGCCAAGAGAAATCGTGCAGATCGCGCTCAAACATAATGCAGCCGCGGTGATTCTGGCGCATAATCACCCGTCCGGCGTCGCCGAGCCCAGTAGGGCCGACCGCCAGATCACGGATCGGATCACGGCCGCTTTGGCCCTGATCGATATCAGAGTGCTGGATCACTTGGTGATCGGTGATGGCATCACGGTTTCTTTTGCCGAGCGCGGTTGGCTATAACTGTGCTCTGGCACCGTATTAGTTGATCTTTGATCACGGATGCTGTATAAAATGCCGCCTTCTGTTTGCCCCGCAATCGAAGGCCAGCGGGGCAGATATTTGCTCGAGCAATGAAGTAAGATTTGGAGAGACTGACATGTCTAGAGTATGCCAAGTAACCGGCAAGCGCCCGGCAGTTGGTAACAACCGTTCGCACGCTAACAACGCCACCAAGCGTCGTTTCCTGCCGAACCTGCACACTCACCGTTTCTGGGTTGAGAGTGAAAAACGCTTCGTAAGCCTGCGCGTATCCGCAAAAGGCATGCGTATCATCGACAAGCGTGGCGTTGAAGTGGTTCTGGCTGAACTGCGCGCCAGCGGTGTTAAGGTATAAGGAATTAGATCATGGCTAAAGGTATTCGCGAGAAAATTCGCCTGAACTCCAGCGCCGGTACTGGTCACTTCTATACCACTACCAAAAACAAGCGCACCATGCCCGAAAAAATGGAGATCAAAAAGTTTGATCCCGTTGTTCGTCAGCATGTGATTTACAAGGAAGGCAAAATCAAGTAATTACTTGATGCTGCATTCCCAAAAACCCGGCTTCGTGCCGGGTTTTTTTATGCGCCGAATTCAGTACACTGCCGGTTCAAAGGGAGGCTTGCCATGTTCAAATTGAGCCGCAAAGGCTGGAATAACGTGATCATTGTGGTGGTGCTGATCGTGATCACCCTGTTGCATCGTATGGAGACTGCCCAGCAGGAGAACAGCGCCAAGCGCGCTCGCCCCTTGCTGCCGGATGCGGCCGTGGTGCTCACCTGGCAAGGGCCTAGCTGGCAGATTGAGCGGATTGGTCAGGGCTGGCGCAGTGTGCCGGATCTGGGGCTCGACACGGCTCAGCTGGATGCCCGTCTGGCGCGCTGGCAGAGCTGGTTGCTGCCCCCCGGCGAGGTGGTGCGCGGCACCCCGGTGGCCATCAAGGTGTGGATTGCCGGCCAGAACGATCCGGTCGAGATCGGCCTCTATCAGAACAGCGGCCAATATGGCGCTCAGCTCCCCTCCGGTCTCTGGCTCGCCCTCACTGCCGAGCAGTATCGCGATCTGCTGCGTCCTGCTCCCTGAGTTTCTTTTCCTTGCGAGGTGCCCATGCCCGAATTGCCAGAAGTTGAAGTCAGTCGTCAGGGGATCTCCCCCTGGCTCACCGGTATCAAGGTGACGCGTGTAGTGGTGCGGGATGGCCGCCTGCGCTGGCCGATCCCCGGTGAAATTCAGGAGCTGGTGGATCTCACCATCCATCGGGTGCGTCGCCGTGCCAAATACCTGCTGCTGGAGACCGATTTCGGCACCGCCATCCTTCATCTGGGGATGTCCGGCAGCCTGCGGGTGCTGGATATCGGCACGCCAGCCGAGAAGCACGACCACGTGGATATCGAGCTGGAGAATGGCAAGCTGCTGCGGCTCAACGATCCGCGCCGCTTCGGTGCCCTGCTCTGGACCCGGGAACCGGCCGAAGCCCACGCGCTGCTCGCCAAGCTGGGGCCCGAGCCGCTCACCGATGCCTTCAGTGCTGATTACCTGCGTGAGCGCGCCAAGGGACGCAGCACCGCCATCAAACAGTTCCTGATGGACAATCAGGTGGTGGTCGGGGTGGGCAACATCTACGCGAACGAGGCGCTCTATGCTGCCGGCATTCACCCCAAACGGGCGGCGGGTAATATCAGCGCCGAGCGGCTGGGAACCCTGGTGGCCGAGATCAAGCGCGTGTTGGCCGAGGCGATTCGCCAGGGCGGCACTACTCTGAAGGATTTCACCAGCGCCGATGGCAAGCCAGGCTATTTCGTGCAGCGGTTGCAGGTCTACGGCCGTGGCGGTCAGCCCTGTTTCCACTGTCACACCCTGCTGACCGAGACAAGAATGGGCCAGCGCACCACGGTTTTTTGCAGTCATTGCCAGCGCTGAGCGCACTTTTTGCCCCGATCCGGGGGAAGTTGTAACAGCGTATTTCCACTCTGTTGAAGATTTGCACAGCTGTCACTAGTATCCCGACCGTTCAGGCGGTTTGAGAATATAAAAATGACAGTTAAATCAATAGACTGGGAATATTTATCCCGGCAGGAGCGCTATTGCGCAAAATCCATGGCCCGCTTCCTCTACCCCGAGGGATGTGACCGGAAAACCTTCAATCGCGGCAAGTTCGTGCTGCGCAGCCTGCTCTATCGCAAGTCGCTGAGCCGGGTCTTCAGTCTGTTTCAGTGCGACTCGCTCAAGGCGCTACCGGCGGTCTATCCCGAGCTGCTCGACAAGCCGATGCGACCCTATCGCTTCGCCTGTGCCAGCGCCCGCGAGCGGGCCGAGATGCTGGAAAATCACTACCGTTTGCTGCTGGAGTGCTACCCGCAGCTGATCGACCCCCTCTATCTGGGCGAGGGGATCGAACTTGGGCACTATCCCCAGAGCGGCTGCCGCATTCTGTTGCGTCACGATGGCACCTTCCGCCGCGAGGCCGAGCTGGCGCTCTCCATCGTCAATGGCGAGGGACAGCGCCTCTACAGCTGCGCCTTTTCGCTGGCGGGCAGTGCGGATCGTTTGATTCTGATGATCGGCTCCATGCAGGGGCCGGAGCCTGCAGTCGACAATGCCCAGGATCGGGTGCGCGAGCTGACCAAAGAGGGACATGGCCTGCGGCCCAAATCCCTGCTGGTGCAACTGGTGCTGCAACTGGCGCAGGCCATGGGGGCGGCAGAGGTGCTGGCGGTTCGCAAGCGGGCCCATGTGTTTCAGGCCAAGCGCTACAGCAGCAAGCAGAAAGCCAACCTGCAGGCCGATTACGACGAGTTGTGGCAGGAGTTCGACGCCCGGGATGTGGATGCCAACTTCGTCGCCCTGCAAGCCCAGCCGCGCAAGCCGCTGGAGGAGATCGCCTCCAAGAAGCGGGCCATGTATCGGCGCCGCTACGAGTGGCTCGATCTGCTGGTGCAGGAGATGAATGAGCGGTTTGCCCGTCAGTAACCGGCAAGCAGGCTGACCTCTCCATGCGATAGAGATACGACAAGGGCTACCCGTGGGTAGCCCTTGTTCGTAGTTGCCGTTGGGAATGGCGAGTGTGGAAGGGGATCACCCTTTCTGTTTGGCTGCGATGGCCTGGGCCACGACGGGATCGACAAACTGGCGGATGTCGCCACCGTGCAGCGCCACCTCTTTCACCAGAGTGGAGGAGATAAAGGAGTTCTCCTCCGCCGGGGTGAGGAATACGCTCTCAAGCGTGGGCATCAGGCGGCGGTTCATGTTGGCCAGCTGGAACTCGTACTCGAAGTCGGAGACGGCGCGCAGACCGCGGATCAGCACGTTGGCCTGATGTTCTTTGGCGAAATCGACCAGCAGACCGGAGAAGCCCACCACCTTGACGTTGGGAAGCTGGCTGGTCACTTGCTGGACAAGCTGGACACGTTCTGCCAGATCGAACAGCGGGCGCTTGCTCGGGCTGTTGGCGACACCGACCACCACCTCGTCAAACAGCTTGGCGGCGCGGCCGATGAGATCGGCGTGGCCATTGGTAACGGGATCAAAAGTCCCGGGATAAATTACCCTGGTAGTCATCTTTGCGGTCCTGCAACCTGGAAATTTGGTCGCATTATAAGGTCGTCGCTTGAGAATAGCAGTGCATCAGGCAAGAATACGCCATCGCGCATCAAGCCTCCTTGCATTGGTGACAGGGAGCAAAGGGATTTTTTATGAAACGTATTCTGGTCGTTCGCAATGACAAGATTGGTGACTTCATGCTGGCGTGGCCGAGCTTCGCCATGCTCAAAGGCTCCATGGAGTGTCATGTGACTGCCCTGGTTCCGGCCTACACGGCGCCGCTGGCCCGGCTCTGCCCCTGGATTGACGAGGTGATCATCGATCCGGGCGTGCGGGCCGACAAGGAGCAACAGCGAGCGCTGCTGGCGCGGATCAAGGCGGCGGCGTTCGACGCGTCCATCTGCCTCTTCTCCAACTCCCGCAACGCCATGCTGGTGTGGAAGGCGCACATCCCTTACCGGCTGGCGCCGGCGACCAAGCTGGCGCAGGTGCTCTACAACCAGCGATTGGTGCAGCGCCGCTCCCGCTCCCAGAAGCCGGAGTCCGAGTACAACCTGGAGCTGATCCGCCGCTTCCTGGCCGATCAGCAGGTGGCTGTGGTGGAGCCCAAAACTCCCTTCCTGCAGTTCGACGAGGAGACCTTGCGGCAGGTGCGTGAGCAGCTGGCACTCAAGCTCAAGCTCGATGCCAGCCGCCCCTGGCTGATGGTGCATGCCGGTAGCGGCGGTTCGGCCAACAACCTCTCCATCGAGCAGTATGCCCGCATCATCATCAAGCTCAATCAGGCCTGCCCCGAGCTGCAGTGCGTGCTGACCGCAGGCCCGGGCGAGGAGAAGATGGCCGAACAGCTGGCGGCCGAGTTGCTGGCCCACGGTGGCAACGGCTGGATCTACCGCTCCAGCGATGGTCTGCCGATGTTCTGTCAGGTGCTGGCCAACGCAGCCCTGTTCGTTGCAGGCAGTACTGGCCCGCTCCATATCGCCGGCGCGCTCGATGTGCCGACCATCGGTTTCTTCCCGATGCGCCGCTCCGCTACTCCGCTGCGCTGGAAGCCCCTCAACAGCGAAGGGCGTCACCTCGCCTTCAGCCCGCCGGAGGATAGCGACCATCCTGAGGATATGAGTCAACTCGATCCCAAGACCATGGTGCCGGTGATGGCCCGCTGGGCGGCGCCTTTCTGGCGCAAATAACGTATGCAGCAATGCAAACAGGGCCCCGTGGGGCCCTGTTTCGTATGACGGTTATTCCGGCTGCTGCGGTTGCTGGCGCACCCAGAGGTCGGCGTATTTGACGAAGGTAGAGTGGGCGGAGAGGATCGCCAGCAGCAGCCCCTGCTTGCCATCGAGGAAACCCGCTTTGAGCAGGTACATCTTGAGGAAGCAGCCGACAGCGTGGATCAGCCCCTGACTGAGAGAGCCCTTCTTGCCGCGAGCGGTGCGCTGATCGGCCCAGGCGCGGGCATAACCGGCGGATTTCACCAGATAGTGCTCCAGATCCCGATAGGTGAAGTGGAGCAGGTCGCCATGAATATTGACGATCTTCATGTTGGCCCGCACTTCCACCTTTTCGTGCACCAGCGCCTCGTTGTAGCTGGTGAGCGCCTTGGGATAGAGGCGAAGCACCCGATCCGGATACCAGCCGCTGTGGCGGATAAAGCGGCCAAAGACCCAGGAGAGGCGCGGGATCGAGTAGATGGTGTCGCTGGCCGGATTGGCCATCACCTCGCCGATGGCGGTTTTCAGCTCGGGGGTGAGCCGCTCGTCGGCATCCAGCCACAGCACCCAGTCGGATTGCACGTGGGATTGGGCCAGTCGGCGCTGCTTGCCAAAGCCGGGCCACTTGGCGTTGACGAAGAAACGGGCGCCAAATTCGGCGGCAATGGCCGGGGTCTCGTCCTGGCTGCCGGAGTCCAGAATGACGATCTCGTCCACCAGTCCGTCGAGGGAGGCGAGGCACTTGCGCAGGTTGTCGGCTTCATTCTTGACGATCAGAACGGCAGCCAGAGTCGGTTTTTTCACGAATGTGGGCTCACGGTTATTGCCCGGCTGGCGGGTCGAATGCGTATTGATGGGCCATTCTAACGGAAAAACGGGTCAAAGAGAGAGCCGCCATTGCCCGTTTCTATCAGCTGTTTGCCTGCTCGGCTGGCGTTGCATCTCTTCAGAAGACCTGTGGAAAAATGAGACGGCAGAGGCGATTACCAAGGATCTTCTGTTATTTATCCAGTCATTCTTGGGGCATAATCTCGCCCAGTGATGATTAACCGCCGGGCCAGACCCGAGAGAAGACGCGTAATGAAAATATTGGTGATCGGCCCCTCCTGGGTCGGCGACATGGTGATGTCCCAGAGTCTCTACAAGGCGATCAAGGCCAACCATCCCGAGTGCGAGCTGCACGTGATGGCCCCCGCCTGGTGCTGCGCCCTGCTGGAGCGGATGCCGGAGGTGGACAAGGCGATCACCATGCCCCTTGGCCACGGTGACTTCAAGCTGGTGGCGCGCCGCCGCCTCGGCAAGCAGCTGGCAGCCGAGAAGTACGATCAGGCCATCGTCCAGCCCAACTCCATGAAGTCGGCGCTGATCCCCTGGTTTGCCCGCATTCCGGTCCGTACCGGCTGGAAGGGCGAGAGCCGCTACGGCCTGCTCAACGACCTGCGCAGCAACAAGTCCGCCTTCCCGCTGATGGTGGAGGGCTATCTGGCGCTCGCCTATCCCAAAGCGCAGATGAAGAGCCGGGCCGATATTCCGACCATTCCGCATCCGGCGCTCCACGTCGATCTGATCAACCAGAGCAAGGCGCTGGAGCGGCTGGGGCTGGATCGCGCCCGCCCGGTGCTGGTGCTCTGCCCCGGTGCCGAGTTTGGCCCGGCCAAGCGCTGGCCGGAGGGGCACTACGCCGTGGTGGCCCAGCAGCATCTGGACGAGGGGTGGCAGGTGTGGATCTTCGGCTCCAACAAGGATGTACCGGTAGCCAACACCATCCGGGATCGGGTCAATCTGCTGACTCGCCCCAACTGCCACGTGCTGGCGGGCAAGACCAGCCTGCACGAGGCGATCGATCTGATGGCGCTGGCCAGCCGGGTCATCTCCAACGACTCCGGCCTGATGCACATCGCCGCCGCCCTCAACCGGCCGCTGGTGGGTGTCTATGGCTCCACTTCGCCGCTCTACACCCCGCCGCTGGCGGATCGGGTCGAGATCGTCCACACCGACATCGAGTGCCGCCCCTGCTTCAAGCGCACCTGCAAGTTCGGCCATCTCAAGTGCCTGATCGACCTGGCGCCGGAGCAGGTGGTCGATGCCTGCAAGAAGCTGGAGCAGAGTCAGTAAGATGCCCTACCGTCTGCTCTACAACCTGCTGATCCACCTGGGATTGCCGCTGGCGCTGCTGGCCCTCTACAAGCCGAAGAAAGGCAAGCCCGGTTTTGGCGAGCGCTGGGCCGAGCATCTCGGGCGGTTGCCCGCCACCGGACAGGATGCGCCGCTCTGGATCCATGCGGTGAGCGTGGGGGAGACGCTGGCCATCACGCCGCTTATTCGCGCCCTCAAGGCGGAGCGGCCCGATCTGCCGATCCTGCTCACTACCACCACCCGCACCGGCGCCGATCAGGCTGCCAAGCTGGGGGATCTGGTGATCCATCGCTACGCGCCGCTCGACTACCCCTGGGCCATTGCCGCCTTTCTCGACACCTTCAAGCCGCGCGCGCTCTGGGTGATGGAGACCGAGCTGTGGCCGAACTGGCTGGCCGCCTGCGAGGCGCGCCACCTGCCGGTGACCATCATCAACGCCCGCCTCTCCGAGCGATCCTGCCAGCGTTATGCCCGCTTCCACGGCGCCTTCGACGCCCTGAGCCGGCCGCTGACCCATCTGCTCTGTCAGCATCAGGATGACGCCGACCGCTTCGCCCACCTCGGCATCGATCGTTCGCGGCTGGCGGTGACCGGCTCCATCAAGTTCGATATCCAGTTTGGTGACGAGGTGCAGGCAAAAGGGCGTGCCCTGCGCCAGCAACTGGGGGCGGATCGGCCGGTCTGGATCGCCGCCAGCACCCATCTGGGTGAGGATGAGCAAGTGCTGGCCGCCTTCGATCTGCTGCTCAAACGCCATCCCGACGCGCTGCTCATTCTGGTACCGCGCCACCCCGAGCGGTTCGACCGGGTGGCCGAGCTGTGTGCCCCTTACGGCTGTGTGCGGCGCACTGATGGTACTGTGGTGCGTGCGGAGGATAAGATCTATCTCGGCGATACCATGGGCGAGCTGCCGCTGATGCTGGCGGCGGCCGATGTGGCCTTTGTTGGCGGTAGTCTGGTGAAGATCGGCGGTCACAACCTGCTGGAGCCGGCAGCCCTCGGCAAGCCCTGCCTGACGGGTCCCGCTTACTTCAACTTCAGCGATATCACTCGCCAGCTGGTGGCTCAGGGGGGCGCCGCCATCGTGGCCGATGCCGCCGAGCTGGGCGAGCAGGTGAGCCAGCTGTTTGCCGACGAGAGCACCCGCCGCGAGATGGGCGAGCAGGCCCGCGCCGTGGTGCTGCGCAATCAGGGAGCGCTGGCGCGTACTCTCTCGCACTGCCTCACTGTGCTGGAGAACGACTGAGTATCAGCCTTTCATACAGCCCGGCCATAAAAAAACGGAGCGCGATGCGCTCCGTTTTGTTTTTGGCGGTGGCTGGGATTAGCGAACGATCAGCCCCAGCAGGATGCCGACCACACCGAAGTCGGAGTCGCTGAAGGTGGTGTTGGCGAAGCCGAGGTCGCCCAGCACCGGCAGCAGGAACACCGGCAGAATGGTGAGCAGCAGCAGGCCGTTGGCGAAGGCACCCAGAATGGCGCCACGACGACCACCGGTGGCGTTGCCGAAGACCCCGGCAGCGGCGCCGACGAAGAAGTGCGGTACCACGCCCGGGATGATGACGGTCAGGCCCATGGCGTAGAGCAGCGCCATCCCCACCAGACCGGCGGCAAAGCTCGACAGGAAGCCGATCAGCACGGCGTTGGGGGCATAGGGGAAGACGATGGGGCAGTCGAGTGCCGGCTTGGCGTTCGGTACCAGCTTGTCGGAGATCCCCTTGAAGGCCGGTACGATCTCGGCGATGACCATCCGCACACCCTGCAGGATGACGTAGACACCGGCGGCGAAGGTGATGGACTGCATCAGGGAGAACATGAACCAGTGCTTGCCCTTGGCGACACTGGAGACAAACTCGGGGCCGGCGAAGGCGGAGGTCACCAGGAAGATGATGCCCATGGTGAAGGAGATGGCCACCGGAGTATCGCGCAGGAACAGCAGGCTCTTGGGTACCTGCACATCTTCGCAGCTGTGGGCCTTGTTGCCGAACTTGGCGCCGATCAGGGCGGAGAGCACGTAGGAACAGGTGGAGAAGTGGCCCAGCGCTACGTCGTCGGAGCCGGTGATCTGCTTCATGAAGGGGTGGGCGATGGCCGGGAAGAAGACCATGGCGACACCGACCACCAGACTGCCCACCGCGATCAGCGGCACACCGCTCATGCCGCCGGCAGAGAGGATCACCGCCACCATCATCGACATGAACAGGGTGTGGTGACCGGTCAGGAAGATAAATTTCCACGGGGTCAGACGGGCGATCAGGATATTCACCAGCATGGCGAAGAACATGATCATCGCCATCTCCTTGCCAAACGAGGTCTGGGCGATGGAGACGATGGCTTCGTTGTTGGGGACGACCCCCTTGATGCCGAAGGCGTGCTGGAAGATGACGGCAAAGTCACCCAGCGAGTTGATCACCAGGGTGGCACCGGCTCCCAGAATGACGAAACCCATGATGGTCTTGACCGTGCCCTTGATGCACTCGGTCACCGGTTTCTTCTGGGCAATCAGGCCGATAAGCGCGATCAGGCCGACCAGTACGGCGGGCTCGGACAGCACGTCAAACATCAGAAAGTTGAAAAATTCCATGGTCAGCTCCTGGCAATGGAAGATGCGGCCCGCAGGCCGCATGGAGGATCCTTAGAGGGCGCCCAGTTCGCGCAGTGCGGTGGCGAGCTTCTCTTTCATCGCGGCCTTGTCGACCATGTTGTCGAGGGCCACCAGACGGCCGTTGACGCCCATGCTCTGTAACTGCTCGGCGATGTCGCGGGTGGCGACAAAGATCTCGGCGGTTTCGCTGCCGGCCGAGGCTAGATCGCGGTGATCCACCTCGGCGGTGACTGCCAGTTCTTTCAGGATGCTCTTGATGCTCATCTCCATCATCAGGCTGGTGCCCAGACCGTGACCGCATACAACCAGAATTTTCATTGTCTCTTCCTCTGTCAGGTGCGCCGTGGCGCAGATCAGTAGCGCGCCAGAATGCGCAGGATGTCGTCTTTGGTGTCGGCCGCGATAATGGCCGCCACGTCCTCTTCATTCATAAACAGCTCGGCCAGCTGGGCGATGGTCTCCACGTGGGAGTTGCTGTCGCTGGCGGCCAGGGTGATCAGCAGCTGGATCGGGTCGTTGCCCTCGGAGTCGAAGTTGACCCCCTGCTTGATGACGGTCAGCCCCAGACCCAGCCGGTTGACGCCGTCTTCGGGGCGGGCATGGGGCATCGCCAGACCGGGGCCCAGCACGTAGTAGGGGCCGAGCTCTTCATGAGAGCGAAACAGCGCCGCCACGTAGGAGGGTTCGATGGTGCCATTGGCCAGCAAGGGCGCCGTGGCCAGCTCGATGGCGTGACGCCAGTCGCGGGCGGCGGGTTCGATGCGGATGACATCCTCGGTCAGCAGTTGAGTCAGCATGGTGGTGATCCGGCTAGTTAAGATGGCGCCAATCTATCGATCTTGCGGTGGTGAAACTGTGAGGGTGATCGCGAAAGTTAGCGCTATCACTTCACCCATTAACGGGAGTCATCTTGCCCCCGTGATCCGGGAAAGAGGGTAGAATCGGCCCTGAGCAAATGGTCAGTGGTGCTCTTTTGCCTTAAAGTGAGCAGCCGCAAGTCGAGGATGGGATGGATGTCAGAAGCAAAGAAGCGCCGTAGCACGGGTCGGGTGACCCTCAACGATGTGGCCCAGCTGGCCGGTGTGGGGGCCATGACGGTTTCCCGTGCCCTGCGCACGCCGGAGATGGTCTCCGACAGGATGCGCGAGCGCATCGAAGCTGCGGTGGAAGAGCTCGGCTATATCCCCAATCGGGCCGCCGGGGCGCTGGCCTCTGCGACTTCCCAGACTATCGTAGTGATCGTCCCGAGTCTGGCGGAAGCTGGCTGTGGCGAGATGATCGCGGGCCTGCAACAGACCCTGCTCGAGGAGGGTTACCAGATCATGCTGGGGGATGCCCAGCATCTGAAACAGCAGGAAGAGAGCCTGCTGACCAGCTTTTTGCAGCACAATCCGGCGGCGGTTGTGCTGTTTGGTGGCGATCCCGGCGAGACGATCTGTACTCGCCTGAAAGCCTCCCGCCTGCCGGTGGTGGAAGTGGGTGCTATGGCCCGCAGCCCCATCGACATGAATGTGGGAGTCTCCAACTTCGATGCCGGTTATCAGCTCACCCACCACCTTATCGAGCGGGGCTACCGCAATATCGGTTTTCTCTGTGCCCGTCAGGAGCAGTGGATGCTGCAACAGCGGATGCAGGGCTGGCAGAAGGCGCTGCTCGACAACTACCTCTCCCCCGATGCCATTATCAACACCTCGGAGCGGCCCAGCTTCAGCACCGGCGCCACCATGCTGGGTGAATTTCTGCTGCGCTGGCCCGAGCTGGACGCGCTGATCTGCGTTAACGACGAACTGGCGGCCGGGGTACTGTTCGAGTGCCAGCGTCGCCATTTGAATGTGCCGGGCAAACTCGCCATCGCCGGATTTGACGATCTGGATGTGGCGCGCGCCTGTTATCCGACCCTTACTTCGGTCAGGATCCCCTATCGCAAAATGGGGCAGGAGGCTGCCGAGCTGATCCTGCGCCAACTGGCCGGGGAGCCCGTGATGGGCACTGCTCTGGCTCTAGATTTTCAACTGCAAAAGCGTCAAAGCAGCTGATCCCCGTTTCACACGTCATCAAAGAGGCAACCATGTTCAAGGCTCTGTTACTGGAAAACCAAGACGGCAAGACTGTTCCGACTCTGACCCGGCTGGCCGAGAGCCAGTTGCCGGAAGGTGAGGTGCGGGTGGCGGTCGCTTACAGCTCCATCAACTACAAGGACGGGCTGGCCATCACCGGCAAGGGCAAGATAGTGCGCCAGTGGCCGCTGGTGCCCGGTATCGACTTCGCCGGTACCGTGCTCGAATCTGCCGACAGCCGCTATCAGACCGGCGACAAGGTGGTGCTGACCGGTTGGGGCGTGGGTGAAGGCCACTGGGGCGGCATGGCCGAACAGGCGCGGGTCAAAGGGGACTGGCTGGTGCCGTTGCCCGCCGGGCTGGATGAACGGCAGGCCATGTGCATCGGTACCGCCGGTCTCACCGCCATGCTCTGCGTGCTGGCACTGGAAGAGGCGGGTATTACTCCCGCAAGTGGCGAGGTGCTGGTCACCGGCGCGGCAGGCGGTGTGGGGGCCACCTCAGTCGCCCTGCTGGCGGCCCTTGGCTATCAGGTGGCGGCGCTGACCGGTCGTCCCGAAGAGCAGGGCTCCATGCTCACTGCGTTGGGTGCCAGCCGCATCGTGCCGCGCAGCGAGCTGCTGGTGCCTGCCAAACCGCTGGAGAAGCAGCTGTGGGCCGCTGCCATCGATACCGTCGGCAGTCAGGTGCTGGCCAAACTGTTGGCTCAGATGAACTATGGCGGCGCTGTGGCGGCCTGCGGGTTGGCGGGCGGCTTTGATCTGCCGACCAGTGTGATGCCCTTCATCCTGCGCAACGTGCGGTTGCAGGGGGTCGATTCGGTGATGTGCCCGTTTGAACGTCGTCAACTGGCGTGGCAGCGACTGGCGCGGGATCTGCCCGCCAGCTTCTTTGAACAGGCGGTTACCGAGATTGGGCTGGAGCAGGTAGTGGAGGCCGCCGAGGCCATTACGCAAGGCCAGATCGCCGGTCGGACTCTGGTCAAACTTTGAACTCTCTCTGACTGGCGAGCCCGACAATTCCGGATAAAATTGGAGTGCGGGTGAACTATCCAAGGAGAGTGAAGATGGGTGGACACAAGCCGGATTACGACTCCTCTGATGATGACTGGGAGCCGGATTCTTGGGAAGAAGAGCTGGATCAGTGGGAAGATGAAAGCTGGCAAGATGATGACACTTTCGATGACCAGTGAACCACGGCATTGAACGAACAGGCGGGCTTTGGGCCCGCCTGATTTTTTTGCGCGCTCACATGGCTGAGCGTTCGTCCTTGGTCAGGGGCGGGCTGCTGGGTAGAATGAACTGCCCAAATGACGCTCAAGGATGACTATGCGACTCACCATCATATTGTTGGCTGCCCTGCTGGGTGGCTGTGTCTCCAACGATGATCCCTGCGAGAAGGTATGGAGTGAGGTTGGGGAGGCGGATGGCAAGCTGGGCTTCACCACCGAGCGGATCGAGTTCCATCAGGGCCAGTGTGGCAAGAAGGTGGATGCCGAACTGTGGAAGCAGGGACATCAGAAGGGATTGGCATGGTATTGCCGCCCCGAGCACCTCTATCTGGCTGGCCGTTCCGGCGAGGAGTATCGCGGCGTTTGCCCGAATGATATCCAGGCACGCAGATTGTTCGAACAGGGGCGTCAGGGGTGGACCGATCAATAACGCCCTGACAGGGAGGGGCGTTACTCCTCTTTCAAACGCAGCGGCTGGCAGAGGTAACCCTTGTCATTGGCACTGCGGGCACACTTGCTGCAGACAAACTTGGGTTTGCGGACTATCTTGCGCAACGCCTTGAGATCGGTGGGGATCTCGTGACGGCGCCATTCACACAGGGTTTTGCTGCCCATAACGACTACCTCTACGACTTGACGGTCGTATTGTAATCGATTTTCATTTCGAATAAACCGGCAAAGCTCGCTTATTGGCCGATATGCCAATAAGCGATTGTTTCGGGAGGGATTACTGGTAGAGGAACTTGGTGAAGATAAGCTCGCGCACCGCTTTCTTGCCGGTCTCTTTCACCAGCAGTTCGTTGACGGTTGTCTCGCACTCCTTGCGCAGCTCTTCTCGGTTGGTCAGGGACTTCACTTGATCGGCATTTTTGCTGCCAATCAGGCGGATGATGGCATCGCGGATCAGCGGGTCATGCTGCTCCAGCAGCTTGAGATCGGCCTCGTTTTCCGCCATCAGCTCTACCGTGACCCGGATATAACCGAGGGTTTTGCTATCACTCAGGTAGTTGGTGATGATGTCGGGATCGAGCGCGTGGTAGGAGAAACCAGGCTTGGCAGCCCCCTCTGCGCCCTCGGCGGGCGGCTCATCTTCAGCAAGAGCTTGCTGCTGCAGGGCGCCACAGCTCAGTAACAACACCAGCAGAATTTTGAAGATCTTCATATAGATGGCTCATCAGCAAGAGATAACCCATTTTTGATGTTGCCATCGGGGCCGTCAAGCACGGATGTTCTTACATTTCGCTATTGATTTACGGATAATAAACCGGATTTTAACCTGAACACGGAAATCTCTGGATGGTGAAGCTGTGAAGTCCGAGTTGACTGTTCCCCTCACGCCGTTAAGCGGGTGGCTGGCCCCCGAATGTTGCGAATTGCCCGCCAGCTTGCGCCCTTGGCTGCTGGAGCCCGGCTCCATGACCCGGCGTCTGCGTCAGCACAATCGCCACTTTTCGGTGGAGTGGCTGGGCAATCACCCGGTCGCCCTTACTGCCGATGAGCAGTGGCTGGTGGATTCGGCCTCGCCGGCCGGTACCTGCCGCGAGGTGATCCTGCACGGGGATCGTGGGCCCGCCGTGCTGGGCTGGACCCTGTTTGCCGATGACGCGCTGCAAGGGAGCGGCATTGCCGAGCTTGGCGAGCAGCCGCTGGGTGAGCGGGTATTTGGCCATGAGCCTGCCCGCCGCGATCATCTGCAACTGGCCCGTTTCGATATTGCCGCCAATCCCCGTTGCCCGGCCGCCACTGTCTGGGGGCGTCGTTCCCGTCTGTTTCTGGGGCAGTGGCCACTGCTGGTGCACGAGCTGTTTCTGCCCTCTCTCGTCTGTGACAAGGAGCTGGAGTGAATCTGTTAACCAAGGAGCGGGGACTTGCCTATATGCAGTTGGCCCGCGTCGACAAACCCATAGGCACTCTGCTGCTGCTGTGGCCAACCCTGTGGGCGCTCTGGCTGGCCGCTGGTGGCCTGCCCAATCTCTGGGTGCTGACCGTGTTTGTGGTCGGCGTCTTTCTGATGCGCTCGGCAGGGTGCGTGATCAACGACTATGCGGATCGCAACTTCGACGGTCATGTCAAACGCACCGCTGGTCGCCCCTTGCCCACGGGCAGAGTCAAGCCGTGGGAGGTGCTGGCGCTCTTCTTCGTGCTGGCGCTCATTTCGTTTGGTCTGGTGCTGACCATGAATCCGCTCACCATCGGCCTGTCGTTTGTCGCCCTGCTGCTGGCGGTGAGTTACCCCTTCATGAAGCGCTTTATCTCGAACCCTCAGCTGGTGCTCGGGATGGCCTTCTCCTGGTCGATCCCGATGGCCTATGCGGCGCAGGCGGATGCCCTGCCGCTGGTGGCCTGGCTGCTCTTCTTCGCCAACCTGCTCTGGACCGTGGCTTACGACACCCAGTACGCCATGGTGGATCGGGATGACGACCTCAAGATCGGCCTCAAATCCAGCGCCATCCTGTTTGGCCGTTACGACAAGCGGATCATCGGCGCACTGCAACTCTCGACACTGCTGCTGTTGCTGGCGGTCGGGCAGCTGATGACGCTGGGGGGCTGGTATTACTGGGGATTGCTGGGGGCGGCGGTGCTGTTTGTCTATCAGCAGCGGCTTATTCGTGAGCGGCAGCGGGAAGCCTGCTTCCAGGCGTTTCTCAACAACAACTATGTGGGGGCGCTGGTGTTTGCCGGTCTGGTGCTCGATTACCTGCTGGCGTGACATGTTCCCGCGCAGACTCCGATAAAAAAGAAGGCCGCATCATGCGGCCTTCTTTGTTTGCGTTGCAGGTCAGAGCTGATTGCCTGCCTGAATGGTGCGGCGGATCTTGTTGCTCAGCAGCGGCACTATGTTGTCGGCCAGCGCCTGGAAGCGGCCGAGATCCGGCTTGCACTCGGGAGAGAGGTAACCCTCTTTGCGCAGCGTGTGGATCAGGGTGCTGAACAGCTTCTGGTCGAAGAACTCGGGGGCGTTGATGCCGTGCAGGGTGCCGAGGCGCTCTGCCATCATCAGGCCGTCCGCCTCCAGCTGCTCCGCCTCGATATGAGGCTGTGCCAGCACCCGGGTAAGCACGATGGCGTAGCGTTGCAGGGTCTCCTGAATGCTCTCAGCCAGCAGCAGCAGGCGCATCTGGTTGGCCGGATTGACCCAGTAGCCGTCATCGCGGGTCTCGATCAGTTGCTGGGTCTGCAGCGTGTCGAGCAGGCTGTCAACCAGCGCCGGTAGCTCATCCTCTTCATAACGCAGGAACAGCTCGGTCTTGAGCAGCGGATAGATGTCGATGCAACGAGCCATGATCTCGCTGCGGGAGATCCCCTCGCAGCGTTCGATTAGTGCCGCCACCAGAGAGGGCATGGCAAACAGGTGGAGGATGTTGTTGCGGTAGTAGGTCAGCAGGATCGCCTGATAGCGGTCGAGACTGATGATCTGCCCCAGTTTGTCCTCGCTCACCTCGAACTTGTTGAGCTCCATCGCCTGATCCAGCAGGGTCTTGGCATCCTCATCAGGAATGGTGCTCTGCGGGCTGTAGGGCACCGCCTTGAGCAGATCCAGATAGGTGTTGAGCTGGGCCTGCAATTCGTCGCGGGTCAGGGCGTGGCGCTCGGCGGCCAGCAGCGCCAGTGCGCTCAGGGTCAGGCCGTTGACCGCGGCAGCGCCGTTGATGCGGGTCATCAGCAGTTCGGCCAGATTGTTGACAGTGCCCGCCATCCACTCCGGACGCTCCTCTTCCCCGATGTGCTTTTTCCAGTCGGGAATATGTTCGCTCAGGTAGCTGTTGAGGGTCAGCGGCTCGCCGAAGTTGACGAAACCACGGCCGTAGTTGCGCAGCTTGCGCAGGATGCCGAGCACCTGCAGGAAGCTCTCTTTCTCCTTGCGACTCCCCTTGAGCTCGTTGTGGTAGGTGTTCACCTCCATCACGTGCTCGTAACCCAGATAGACCGGCACCAGAGTGACCGGCCTGTCCAGCCCGCGCATCATTGCCTGCAGGGTCATCGCCAGCATGCCGGTCTTGGGCGGTAGCAGACGGCCGGTACGGGAGCGACCGCCTTCGGTGAAGAACTCTACCGAGTAACCCTTGGCAAACAGCAGGTTGAGGTATTCCCGGAATACCGTGCTGTAGAGCGGGTTGCCCTTGAAGGTGCGGCGAATGAAGAAGGCGCCGCCGTGGCGGAAGATGGGGCCCGCCGGCCAGAAATTGAGGTTGATGCCTGCCGCGATATGGGGCGGCACCATCCCCTGGTGGTAGATGACGTAGGAGAGCAGCAGGTAGTCCATGTGGCTGCGGTGGCAGGGAACGTAGACGATCTCGTGCCCTTCCTGCGCCAACTGGCGTACCTTCTCGGCGCCATTGACCGACAAACCGCGGTAGAGCTTGTTCCACAGCCAGCCGAGGAAGCTCTCGCCCAGGCGGATCAGCCGGTAGGAGAAGTTGGAGGCGATCTCGTCCATGTAGCCATGGGCACGCTTTTGCGCCTTCTCGAGGCTGATCCCCTCGCGCTGGGCCTCCTCTTCAATCGCCTGCTGGATCACCGCGGAGTCGAGCAGCTGCTTGAACAGCAGGTTGCGGTTCGGCAGTTTCGGGCCGGTGGCAGCCAGCTGCTGACGGCTGAAGTGGGTACGGGCCACTCGCGCCAGCTTGTGGGCGATGGCCTCGTCGGTGCCGTGCTTGTCCGCCATATAGCGTAGGGAGAGGGGCGGCGAGAAGCGCACCAGATTCTCGCGACCCTTGAGGATCACGATAAGTGCCTTCTTCAGCCGGTTCGGCGCCAGGCTGCTGATGATGTTGAGGCCGGAGGCTTCTTCCCCTTCCCGACCCGGAGCGCGGCCCCAGAACAGGGTGACGGGCACTACCTGGATATCCAGCTCGGGATCCTGCTTGTGCAGATCCAGCAGCTGGTGGAACTCCTGCAGGAAGGGGAGCGGTTTGCTGCGTTTGCCAAACAGGGGAGGCGGACGATCTAGACAGACATAGCGCGGCAGCAGCTGGCCGTTCAGTTCCAGCGGCGTGAAGGGACCGGGCAGACCGAGATCCTCGCAGCACTGCTGCAGGGTCATCAGGTCGGTGATCGAACTGGTTTTCAGGGCATAGACGATGGGTCTGGCCGGATCCAGATTGAGTTCTGTGATGGGATTTTCCGGCAGGCTCTTGTGATTGACCAAGCCGCTGACCGGCCATTGCAAGATGGCTCTGGAAATCTTCTGTCCTAGGGACATGTGCGTCTGCTCTCCAAAAAAATGCGGCGTGAGCATAGCAAATCGACAGCCCCTTGTCGCCGAGAGGTACGATGAGTCGGCTGCGCAGGATCAAAACAGCAGTAAATGAGGGGTTGGTCGCGACAAATGTCAGCTGCGCCTTGCCTTGGCCACTGCACTGTATATACTGCCAGTGTGCTGTATAAAAAGACAGGTGCCAATTCTATGAAACCCCTTACCCCCCGCCAGGCCGAAGTGCTGGAGCTGATCAAGGTGAACATGAGCGAGACCGGTATGCCGCCGACTCGTGCCGAGATCGCCCAGAAGCTTGGTTTCAAGTCGGCCAATGCGGCCGAAGAACATCTGAAGGCCCTGGCCAAAAAAGGGGTCATCGAGATCATGCCGGGCACGTCCCGCGGCATTCGCCTGTTGCTCGAAGAGGAAGAGGTGCTTGAAGAGAGCGGCCTGCCGCTCATCGGCAAGGTTGCCGCCGGTGAACCCATTCTGGCTCAGGAGCATATCGAGAGCCACTATCAGGTTGATCCCGCCCTGTTCCATCCGCGCGCAGATTTTCTGCTGCGGGTACAGGGGATGAGCATGAAGAACATCGGCATTCTGGATGGCGATCTGCTGGCGGTGCACAAGACCCAGGAGGTGCGCAACGGTCAGGTAGTGGTCGCCCGTCTCGATGAGGATGTCACCGTCAAGCGCTTCCAGCGCAAGGGCAGTCAGGTATGGCTACTGCCGGAAAATGAAGAGCTCTCCCCCATCGAGGTGGATCTCTCCTGCCAGCAGCTCACCATCGAAGGACTGGCTGTCGGGGTGATCCGCAACGCCGACTGGATGTAATCATCTCCGCCAACTGCGTTTGCCACACGGCCTCCTTCGGGAGGCCGTGCTGTTTCTGGCACACTTTCCCTGTCATATCAAACAGATCATCGGCGGCGGCATTTTTGTCCTGCGCGACCGGCTACCAATCATCCATTTCAGATATATGCTCAGATCAGTGCCCTGTCGCCGAGACAGGGCTTGGCACCTCCCTCTGACCATCACAATGCGTCGGTACGGGAGGGCCGGTAACAACGAGAATCGGGCAGTACACCTTCACGGGATATGAAGGGGGAGTGGGGAGATCCCGAGCCTTGTCAGGCAAAGGGGACCACTCGTAATGGTTGCAGATAGTCGTGACGGGCCTGTTCCCAGTTCAGGCCGACGAAGCAACATGACCTGTCGGTCAAGGAGGACTGGTATGGCATCAAGATCGCCATGGGATTCAGAGGCTGGGGCTGCGCCAGCGGAATCGTCAATCACCCGTTTTGTCAAAGGTAGCCGGATGACCTGGTTTTACGGTCTCTGGCTGCACCATCGTGGTTCGCACTGGACGCTCTGGCTGGGATGTCCGAAAGAGAAGGTGGTGCGTCTGGTGCTGCTGTTCAAACGTGGTCATGGCGATCGCCGGGGGGAAGAGGGCTGGCTGGCCCCCGTGATTCCCATCGGCGTGCGGGCCATCGGCAAGATGTTGCAGCAGGGGCGTAACGCTCGCCCCTGAGCAGAAGAGACAAACAAATCCATCCATAACCGGCACCCAAGGGGGCCGGTTTTTTTATGGCCGCAACTGGCGATTAATTATGCCAAATGGTCGACTCCTGACAGGGTGTTGCACAAGGTTGAACCACCTTGGCGGCTCGCTGGGGTACAATGCCCCCTCTTGTCCGGTCACTGCTGGCCATCTGCCTCGAACTGAAAGGGTCTCTTGTTATGATGAAGCTCCGCTATCCCTTGCTCTTTCTGCTGCTGACAGCCTGCCTGATCCTGGTGTTCTACGCCACGCAGCCAGAGCAGCCGGAACAGGCCGACTACTATCCGGCGGGGCGGGACATCAACGATTTTGCCTTTACCGATGCGGACAACCAGCCGTTCACCCCTGCCAACCTGAAGGGGCACTGGACCTTCCTGTTTGTCGGCTACACCTTCTGCCCCGATATCTGCCCCACCACCCTGGCAGATATGCGCTCCGTCTATGACCAGCTGAAGAAGATGGCGCCCGACAGTCAGGTGGTGTTTATCTCGGCGGATCCCCAGCGTGACGATATTCCACGCCTCAAGACCTATACCGCCTTCTTCAATCCCGAGTTCAAGGCGGCCACTGCCCCCCACGACAAGCTGTTCCCGTTCGTGCGCAATCTGGGGCTCATCTACTCCATCGCCAATCAGGGGGAGAAGGATTACCTGATCGATCACTCCGCCTCAATCGTGCTCATCAATCCCAATGGCAAGCTGCAGGCGGTATTCCGTCCGCAAGTGGCGCCGGGTCAGGTGCCACGGGTGCAGATGGCCACCATGCTCTCTGATTTCGCCCGCATCCTGAAGCTGACAGGCCACTGAGCGTGACCCCAGCTGTTGCCCCCTGGTGGCGAGACCCCTCTCGCCACCGCGCCGTCTTTGCGCTCGCCCTGCCCATGGTTTTCTCCAATATCACCACCCCCTTGCTGGGGCTGGTGGACACCTGGGTGATCGGTCATCTCGGTCAGGCCTGGTTTCTGGGGGGCGTTTCGGTCGGCGCGACCCTGATCAACCTCATCTTCTGGCTGCTCGGCTTTTTGCGGATGTCGACCACCGGGCTGACGGCGCAGGCGCACGGCGCCGCCGACGGTCGTGCCCAGCTTGATACCCTGCTGCGGGCACTGGGGCTGGCTATCGCCTTGGGGTTGATGCTGCTTCTGTTGCTCTTCCCCCTGTTGCCACGGCTGATCGCCCTGAGTGGCGGTTCGCCCGAGGTGCAGCTCTATGCGGGCCAATACGTGGCGGTGCGGATCTGGAGCGCCCCGGCGGCGCTCTGCAATCTGGTGATCATGGGCTGGCTGCTGGGGATGCAGGATGCCCGCAGCCCCATGGTGATGCTGATCCTCACCAATCTGGTCAACATGGCGCTCGACGCCCTGTTTGTGCTGGGGCTCGGCTGGCAGGTGCGGGGTGTGGCGGCGGCCTCGGTCATGGCGGACTACTGCGCGCTGGCAGTCGGTATCTGGCTGGTACGCCGTCAACTGCGGCAACTGGCACCGACGGTGTGGCAGGATGGCTGGCAGCGCTGGCGACAGCTCGCGCCCATGGTGCGACTGCTCGGCCTCAACCGCGATATCTTCCTGCGCTCCCTCTGTTTGCAGCTCTGCTTCGCCTTCATGACTCTGCAAGGGGCGCGGCTGGGGGATGTAGCGGTGGCCGCCAATGCGGTGCTGCTCAACTTCCTGATGCTTATCTCCTACGGACTCGATGGTTTTGCCTATGCGGTGGAGGCCATGGTAGGACGAGCCATCGGTCAGCGGGATCGGCAGAAACTGCGGGAGGCCATCGTGCTCAATCTGGGCTGGGCCGCCCTCATTGCCAGTGGTTTTACCCTGGTGTTTGCCCTCTTTGGTGCCCACCTTATCGGCTATATCACCGACATTCCGGCCGTGGTGGCGGAGGCACATCGTCAGCTTCCCTGGCTGATCGCCATGCCCTTGCTGGCGGTCTGGTGTTTCCTGCTGGATGGCGTATTTATCGGGGCGACCCGGGCGCGGGAGATGCGCAACAGCATGTTGCTGGCCGCGTTTGGCGGCTTCTTCCCGATCTGGTGGCTCTGTCAGTCGTGGGGCGTGGCCGCGTTATGGGCTGCGATGGCGGCGCTGATGGTGGGGCGCGGTCTGTCGCTGGGGGTCACTTGCTGGCGGCTGGAGCGCAGCGGGCATCTGCTCGACGCCCGCCACTGATCATCGGTGGCGCTTACATGGCACCGTCGTAGCCGAGCTGGCGCCAGCTCTCGTAGACAAAGACAGACACCGCGTTGGAGAGGTTCATGCTGCGGCTCTGGGGCACCATAGGGATGCGCAGCCGCTGCTCGAATGGCAGACTCTCGATTATCTCGATGGGCAGGCCGCGACTCTCCGGGCCAAACAGCAGGGCGTCGCCAAGGGCATATTGTGCTGCCGAGTGCGCGGTGCGCCCCTTGGTGGTGCAGGCAAACACCCGCTTGGGCGCCACGGCGGCCAGAAAGGCCTCATAGCTCGGCCAGCGCTTCACCTCGGCAAACTCGTGATAGTCGAGTCCCGCCCGTTTTACCCGCTTGTCATCCCACTCAAATCCCAGCGGCTCGATCAGATGGAGCCGGTAACCGGTATTGGCGCAAAGCCGGATGATATTGCCGGTGTTGGGCGGAATTTCCGGCTGGTAGAGGACGATGTCGAGCATGACGAGCTCCTGCAAAGAGATGTAAAGCCAAGAAGGGGCGCCAGCATACCCAGCGCCCGTCCGGATGAAAAGGATCAGGCGATGGGCAAGCGGATGGTGATGGTCAGCCCGGTCGGGTGATTGTTGCTGGCCGCAATGGTACCGCCGTGGCGCTGTATTGCCTCCGAGGCGATGGCCAGCCCCAGCCCGGTGCCGCCAGTCTTGGCGTTGCGGGCATCATCGACCCGGAAGAAGGGCTGGAACAGCAGCGCCTGCTGCTCGTCAGGCACCCCGGGGCCGTCATCCCGAATGGTCATCACCCACTCCAGTCCCTCTCGATACCAGTCCACCTTGATGAACTCGCGGGCATATTTGAGGGCGTTGCGCAGGGGGTTCTCCACCGCCCGGGCCAGCAGCTCGGGCCACATCTGGATCGACTCTGCGGGTAGCGGCGGCAGTCTGAGTTGTTTGCCGCTCTGATTCGCCTCGAACATGGCATCTTCGAGGATGGGTTCCAGCAGGTCGGCCAGCGGATGTACCACCGGCGCCTCTACATGCTGCTGTACCCGCGACAGATCCAGCAGATCGCCGATCAGCTTGTCCAGCCGCCCAATCTCCGATTCGATCCGCGCCAGCTCGGCGCTGTCACCCTGCTTGCGGCGGATCAGCGCCTGCGCCAGTTGCATCCGGGTGAGGGGGCTGCGCAGCTCGTGGGAGATATCGGAGAGCAGCTGTTTCTGCTTCTGGATCATGCTCTTGAGCGTCTCTACCATGCGGCTGACGTTGTCCGCCAGCTGGCCGATCTCGTCACCCCGTCCCAGGTTGGGGATCTGTACCTCCAGATTGCCAGCCGCCAGTTGGGAGACCGATTTCTGCAACTGCAGGATGGGGCGGGTCAGCCGCCAGGCGAGCAGCAGACAGAGCGGGGTGCTGACCAGCATCGAGATGCCCAGAATGCGGATCGGGTGATCCAGCACCTGAATAAACAGGAACAGGTAGGGGTTCTCGGCATTGAGGCCGAAATAGACGTGATAGCGATGGCCGTGGTGCTCCATCAGGAAGGGGCCGGCGATCGCCTTGCGATCCTCGTTGCCCAGCATGGGATTGGCCGGGTCATCGGCATCCACCATAAAGCGCACCACGAACTTGCGCGGATGGGTGGTGGACTGGATCTGCCCCTTCTCGTCGCGCAGGTAGACGTTGTCCACCGGCAGCATGGCGATCTTGTCCATCGCCTTGGCCAGATCGAAATCCTGATCCGGCTCGGCGGCGTTGAGCAGGGCCTGCACGTTGTTCTGCATCCGCGCCACTTCGTGGGTCGGCAGCGGGATCTGGTTGCGGGGATCCAGGGTCGGCAGGCTGATCACGGCGGCCAGCATCACCAGCAGCATGAACCAGAACCAGAGGAAGATGTGGGTCGAGATCCCGTTGAGGGAGTTGATACGCTCTATTCTTGCTCTAGCCACAGGTAACCGCGCCCCCGTACGGTTTTGAAGCGGGGCTGGCCATCGGTGCGGTCCGGCAGCTTCTTGCGCAGGTTGCTCAGGTGCATGTCGATGGCCCGATCGAAGGGTTCCAGCTTCTTGCCCAGCACCTGCTCGGAGAGGTGGCTCTTGCTGACGATCTGGCCGGGATTGCGCAGCAGGCACTCCAGCAGCCCGAATTCGGTGGCGGTCAGCTCCAGCAGCTGTTCGCCGCAGCGGGCCTGCTGCAGGCCGGGTTGCAGCACGATATCCATGAAGTGCACTTCGTCGGAGGAGTTGCCGCGCTGGGGCGGGGCGCTCTGGGTACGGCGCAGGATGGCACGTACCCGGGCCAGCAGCTCCCTGTCATCGAATGGCTTGGCCAGATAGTCGTCGGCACCCGCTTCCAGACCGTTAACCCGGTCCTGGCTGTCACCGCGGGCGGTCAGCATCAGCACCGGGGTATCGTGGGTCTTGCGCAGCTTGGTCAGCATGGCAAAGCCGTTGAGCTTGGGCATCATCACGTCCAGCAGCACCAGATCGAAGCTCTGCTCCGCCAGCCGTTGCAGCCCCTCTTCACCATCCTCGGCGACCGTGACCTGAAATCCCTCCAGGGTCAGAATTTCGGTGAGCAGTTGGGTCAATTCAAGATCGTCGTCGACCAGGAGTATTCTGTTCATCTGGTGTTATTCCGCAGATTTTCGCGCCAAACTGACGCCGGGGTCAGGGTATAATAAGTTTTTCATCGCCAGAGGAAAGCCGGTTTTGAGCCATCAACAATATTCTCGTTGGGTGACCTTTGCCAGCATAGCGGCGGTCACCACCGCTACCTTGCTGATCATCGGCAAACTGATCGCCTGGCTGATGACCGACTCATCGACCCTGCTGGCGTCGCTCACCGACTCCTTCATGGATGTGAGTGCCTCCATCATCAACCTGCTGGCCATTCGCTATGCGCTTGCCCCCGCCGATGACGAACACCGTTTCGGCCACGGCAAGGCGGAGTCGCTGGCGGGCCTCATCCAGTCGGCCTTTATCTCCGGCTCCGCCCTGCTGCTGGTGATGCACGGAATTTCATCCCTGCTCAATCAGGCGCCTATCCTGCGGCTGGAGGCGGGTCTCTGGGTCAGCGGTGGCTCCATCGTGCTGACCCTGCTGCTGGTCAGCTTCCAGAGCGTTGTCATTCGCAAGACCAACAGCGTGGCCATCAAGGCCGATATGCTGCACTACCGTTCCGATCTGCTGCTCAATGCCGGTGTCTTGCTGGCGCTGGTGCTGGCGGGGCAGGGGTGGTACTGGGCCGACGGCCTGTTTGCCATCCTGATCGGGCTGTTCCTGTTGTGGGGGGCGGGACACATCGGCTACGAGTCGGTGCAGGCCCTGCTCGATCGTCAGTTGCCAGCGGAAGAACAAGCGAGAATAATGGCGCTCTGCTGTGCCGTAGAAGGTGTACACGGCGTACATGACCTGCGCACCCGTCAATCCGGGCCGACCCGATTCGTACAGTTGCATCTTGAACTGGATGATCAGATCCCCCTGGTCAAGGCCCATCAGATCGCCGATGAAGCCGAGCTGGCGGTACGCCAGGCATTCGAGCGGATGGATGTCATCATCCACATGGACCCCATCTCGGTGCTGACAAAAGAACAACAGAGCCCTCACCCAGAACAACAGTAGGCTGCAACATGGATGAACTGGTTGCCAAAACCTGGCACAAAATTCAGCAAGAAGCGGAGTGCATGGCGGCCCAGGAGCCGATGCTGGCCAGCTTCTTCCACTCCACCATTCTCAATCACAAGAATCTTCGTTCGGCCCTCAGCTTCCAGCTGGCCAACAAACTCGACAGCGCCACCATGCCCGCCATCGCCCTGCGCGAGGTGATCGAGCTGGCCCTGCGCAGCGAGCCCGAGCTGCTGACGGTAGTGGCGGCCGACATCTGCGCCGTGCAGGAGCGCGATCCTGCGGTCGATCTCTTCTCCACCCCGCTGCTCTACCTCAAGGGGTTCCATGCCCTGCAGGGTTATCGGGTTGCCAACTGGCTGTGGCGTCAGGGGCGCCGCTCGCTGGCGCTCTATCTGCAAAACCAGATCTCGGTGGTGTTCGGGGTGGATGTGCACCCGGCCGCCCGCATCGGCAAGGGGATCATGTTTGACCACGCCACCGGCATCGTGGTGGGCGAGACGGCGGTGATTGAAGATGATGTCTCCATCCTGCAGAGCGTGACCCTCGGCGGTACCGGCAAGGAGAGCGGCGATCGCCATCCCAAGATCCGCGAAGGGGTGATGATAGGGGCGGGCGCCAAGGTGCTCGGCAATATCGAAGTGGGCATGGGCGCCAAAATCGGCGCAGGCAGCGTGGTGATCAACCCGGTGCCGCCGCATACCACGGTCGCTGGCGTACCCGCCAAGATCGTCGGCCGTCCGGAGTGCGACAAGCCTTCACTGGATATGGATCAGTGTCTCTGATCTCCCGGCCGGAGTAGTCGATGGCCAAACGTTGGTCGGGTTATCTGATTTTGGGGATGTGGCTGCTCAACCTGCTGCATCTCTATCTGGGACTCTCCCCCTGGCCTGCGGCCATGGCGGCCTGGGGGGCGTCACTGCTCACCTGGCCCTGGTTGGTGGGTGCCGCCAAACGGCAGGCGCTGGCCTTGTATGGTGCCGCCCTGCTGCTGTTGATCTTCTCCTGGTGGCAGGGCGCGACCCTCAGCGCCGGTGACTGGCTGCTGCCCAACATCAATATGCTCACCATGTTTGCCGCGGTGAGCACCCTCAACCTCGCCACCTCGGGTCTCTTGACCGGCACCACCTCCTGGACTGGGCGTAAAGGTCTGTGGAGCACCATGGCCAGCCTCAATCTGCTTGGGGCGGTCATCAACCTCTCGGTGCTCTTTATCATCGGCGATCGGCTGGAGCGCAATGGCACCCTGGAACGGCGTCAGGTGATGGTACTGAGCCGGATCTTCTGTGCCGCCGCCTTCTGGTCACCCTTCTTTGTCGCCATGGCGGTGGCGCTCACCTATGCGCCGGGTTTGCAGCTCTCCCATATTCTGCCGTTCGGGATCCTCGCCGCCTTGCTGGCGATGGGGCTGACCGCCTGGCAGGTGGAGCGGATCGGAGTGGCCGACTTTGCCGGTTATCCGCTGCGGTTGCAGACTCTGGGGTTGCCGGTCACGCTGGCGTTGCTGGTACTGCTCATCAAGCAGATCTGGCCCCAGCTCGGCATTCTGGCGGTGATCGCGCTGGTGGCCCCGCTGCTGGCGCTGCTCTTTATGCCGAGGGTTGGGCGCAAGGCGGCCCTCAAGCGGCAGGTGGTGGAGCGCTTCCCCGCCATCGGCGGTCAGCTGGTGCTGTTTCTGGGGGCCGGTTTGCTGGCGGCAGGCATCAACAGTGCGTTGTCGGTCATCGATCTCGGTGCCGGTCACGGCTTGCCGCTGTTCAATCACTTTGGCTGGCTTGAGGCATCCCTCACTCTGCTATTGATTTTGCTGGTGGCCATCGTCGGGGTGCATCCGCTTATCAGTATCTCCGGGCTGGCGCCGCTACTCTGGCCGCTGGCGCCGGATCCCAGCCTGCTCGGCATGTGTTTCCTGCTGGGATGGGGGCTTGCCACCGGCACCAGTCCGCTCTCCGGATCCAATCTGGCGCTGGCCTCCCGTTACAACCTCAGTGCCGGGCTGATCCTGCGCTGGAACCTGCTCTACGGCCTGCTGATGTATGTGGTCGCCTGTCTGTTGCTGGGGGCTTATATCGCCTTGCATGGATAACGGCGATTCCGTCGAGAGGGTGCAAATGATGCGCGGGCGGCGGGGTCTTTTACGCACGGTTCAGTGTGTTGTCGCGGCTCGGGCGCAGGATGCGAGAAAAATAGACGCATATTTAGACAATACATCTATGGAAGGCGCATTTTACAGCGCACTGGCTTGTTTGTGCCGATGCGCTCGGGGTATGCTGGCTTCACGCGCTTGAATCGCCCTCTGTGGGGCATCGCAATTGAACAAACAGGTATGCATATGTCACTAGAAGTCCTTGAGCAACTCGAATCCAAAGTACAATCCGCCGTCGACAACATCTCCCTGCTGAAGATGGAGCTGGACGAGCTGAAAGAGCAGAACAGCAAGCTGCAAGACGAGAACCATCAGCTGCGCAACGAGCACACTGCATGGCAGGAGCGTCTGCGTGCCCTGCTGGGCAAGATGGATCAGATGGGCGAAACCATCTAATTCATCGCCTTCAGGCAGAATTGAAAACGGGCCGCTCCATGAGCGGCCCGTCTGTTTTTGGCAGGGCGGGGATTACAGCGCCAGCAGTTGCTTGACTGTCTTCTCGATGCCGTCTGCCGCTTCGACTATGTTGTTGGCCAGCATGTAGGCGGGGGTGGAGATCACCTTGCGCTCCTTATCCACCACGAATTCGTTGACCGGGCAGTTGAGATGGCTGCCACCCATCGCCTCGATGGCGTTGGCGGTACCCTCGTCATGGCCGATGGTCGCCAGCGTCCCGGCACCATAGATCAGTGGGATCATGGCGGGCGCGATGCAGATATAGGCGGCTGGTTTGTTGGCTTTGGTAAAGCTCTGGCACGCTTTCAGCACATCGGGCTGGATCTGGCACTCGGCTCCTTTGATAGCAAAGTCACACAGGTTTTTGGCCGCGCCAAAGCCGCCGGGCACCAGCAGCGCGTCGTAATCGGCCGCATCCAGCTCGGCCACATCCTTTATCTGGCCACGGCAGATGCGGGCCGCTTCGACCAGTACATTGCGGCTCTCTCCCTCGCTCACTTCACCAGTCAGGTGGTTGATGACATGGAGCTGCGCCACGTTCGGGGCGAAGCACTGGACGGCGGCTCCCTGACGGGCCAACGCCAGCAGGCTGATGACGGCCTCGTGGATTTCGGCCCCGTCAAAGACACCGCAGCCACTCAAAATCACGGCCACTTTTTTCATGGCAAACTCCTCGTTGTTGAAAATGTGAGCCAGGATGGATTGTTGTACTTTTGTATGGTTATCGCTCGCCCTCCGCTGGTCAAGTCATCTTGCTGTGCTAGGATTGTTTCGTTTTGGATCCTGCCGTACCTACTCCCTTAAATCTTTTTCCACATTGATCGAGATCATTCTAACTGTCTTGCGATCGGTTTTTACGATCTCAGCTCATTGTTTTTAATGAGTTTTTATATTTTTATGCACAGTTTTATCACTGTGCACCCTGATGCGCCCCATTTTTGAACACAGAGTTATCCACAGATTGAGTCCCTTTATCAGGCGCTGTGTGCTGTTGCTGCGCCCCTTGGTGTGAGGGGGGGCCTGTGGCATCCTAGCGGCTGTTTATCTCTGGCAGGACGATTTCATGGCCCCTAGCAACCCCCTTATTCTGGTCGACGGCTCCTCTTATCTTTACCGCGCCTTTTTCGCCTCCCAGCAGGCCGATCTGCGCACATCGACCGGTTTGCCGAGCGGCGCCGTCCGTGTCATGGCCAACATGATGCGCAGCCTGCGCAAGCAATATCCTGACTGTCATGTGGCCGTGGTGTTTGATGCCAAGGGCAAGACCTTCCGCGACGACATCTATCCCGAGTACAAGGCGACCCGTGCCAGCATGCCGGACGATCTGCGCAGCCAGGTCGCCCCGATCCATCAGATGATCAAGGCGATGGGCTTCCCCTTCCTGATGGTGGAAGGGGTCGAGGCCGATGACGTGATCGGCACCCTGGCCCGCCAGGCGACCGAGAAGCAGCTGCCGGTGTTGATCAGTACCGGTGACAAGGACATGGCACAGCTGGTCTCCGACCATGTCACCCTGATCGACACCATGAAAGATGTGAAGACCGATCGGGAAGGGGTGATCGAGAAGTTTGGCGTACCGCCCGAGCTCATCATCGACTATCTGGCCCTGATGGGGGACAAGGTCGACAACATTCCCGGCATGACCGGTGTCGGCGAGAAGACCGCACTGGCCCTGCTACAGGGGATTGGCAGCATCGACGAGATTGCCGCCAACCTCGACAAGGTAGCCGCGCTCGGCTTCCGTGGCTCCAAGGCGTTCGCCGACAAGTTCCGCGAGCAGGAGGAGCAGGTTCGTCTCTCCTATCGACTGGCGACCATCAAGACTGATGTCGAGCTGGAACAGAGTCTGGAAGAGCTGTTGCTCAAGCCGGTCGACAAGGAGTCCCTGCTGGCGGTCTATCGCGAATATGAGCTGCGCAACCTGATCAAGGAGCTGGAATCGGGTGGTGAAGAGGGCAGCGAGAGCGCCGGACAGGGCGACGCTGGCGATGACAACACCACTCCGGTTGCCGCCATCGAAACCGACTACCGCTGCATTCTGGACGAAGCCGAGTTTGACGGCTGGCTGGAACAGCTGAAAGCGGCACCGCTGTTTGCCTTCGATACCGAAACCACCAGTCTCGATTACATGGAGGCGCGGATCGTCGGCGTCTCCTTCGCGGTTGAGCCGGGCAAGGCTGCTTATGTGCCGTTTGGCCACGACTATCTCGGGGCACCGGCACAGTTGAGCGAAGCCGTGGTGTTGGGCAAGCTCAAGCCGCTGCTGGAAGATCCGACCCGTCTCAAGGTGGGGCAGAATCTCAAGTACGATCGCAACGTGCTGCTCAACCATGACATCGACCTACAGGGCATCGCCTACGACACCATGCTCGAGTCCTACGTGCTCAACTCCACCGCCAGCCGCCACGACATGGATTCGTTGGCCAAGCGTTATCTCGGAGTCGAGACCATCTCGTTTGAAGATATCGCAGGCAAAGGGGTGAAACAGCTCACCTTCAACCAGATCGAGCTGGAGCAGGCCGCCCCATATGCGGCGGAAGATGCCGATATCACCCTGCGTCTTCATCAGGCGCTGTGGGGTCAGCTGGAGGCTGTGCCGGGTCTCGCCAAGGTATTCAGCGAGATCGAGCTGCCGCTGTTACCGGTACTAGCGCGGATGGAGTTGCTCGGCACCACCATCGATCCCAAGCTGCTGCACCAGCAGAGCCAGGAGATCGAGCTGCGGTTGGCGGAGCTGGAGAAGCAGGCCCATGAGCTGGCCGGGCAGGAGTTCAACCTCTCCTCGCCCAAGCAGCTGGGGGAGATCCTCTTCACCAAGCTTGGCCTGCCGATCATCAAAAAGACTCCGAAGGGGGCACCGTCCACTGCGGAAGAGGTGCTGGCCGAGCTGGCGGAGACCTATGAGCTGCCGCAACTGCTGATGGAGCATCGCGGTCTGGCCAAGCTCAAGTCCACCTACACCGACAAGTTGCCGCTGATGATCAAGCCCCGGACCGGGCGGGTACACACCTCCTATCATCAGGCGGTAGCGGCTACGGGCCGTTTGTCATCATCTGATCCCAACCTGCAGAACATCCCGGTGCGCAACGAGCAGGGGCGCCGGATCCGTCAGGCCTTCATCCCGAGCGCCGGTTACAAGCTGGTGGCGGCGGACTACTCCCAGATCGAGCTGCGCATTATGGCGCACCTCTCCGGTGACAAGGGGCTGCTGACCGCCTTTGCCGAGGGCAAGGACATCCACAAGGCGACTGCCGCCGAGGTGTTCGGCGTGGCGCTCGATGCGGTCACCACCGATATGCGCCGCAGTGCCAAGGCGATCAACTTCGGCCTCATCTATGGCATGAGTGCCTTCGGTCTGGCCAAGCAGTTGGGGATCGGTCGTGCCGAAGCGCAGAAGTACATGGATCTCTACTTCGAACGCTACCCGGGCGTGCTGGAGTATATGGAGCGCACCCGCCTGCAGGCGGAAGCTCAGGGTTATGTCGAGACCCTGTTTGGCCGTCGCCTCTATCTGCCGGATATCAAGTCCCGCAACGCCGGTCTGCGCAAGGCTGCCGAACGGGCCGCCATCAACGCCCCGATGCAGGGCACGGCCGCCGATATCATCAAGCGCGCCATGATCAACGTGGACAGCTGGATCCGCGGTATCGAGGATGAGTCGATCCGCATGCTGATGCAGGTACACGATGAACTGGTGTTCGAGATCCGCGAAGAGAAGCTGGAGGAGTACACCGCCATCATCAAGGAGAAGATGTCGGCCGCTGCCGAACTGGATGTGCCGCTGGTGGTGGAGGCGGGCACCGGCGACAACTGGGATCAGGCTCACTGATTTCCGGTCAGCCGTTTTGCACGGTTATATAGCTATATAAGAAGCGAAGCCCGGCATTATGCCGGGCTTCCTGTTTCTGCCTGCCCTATGAGGTCTCTTGCAGATACTCATCCTTGAGCAGCACATAGTTGTCGGCCGAGGTCTTGAGGAAGGCGACCTCGGCCGGCTTGAGCGGGCGAGCCTGTTTGACGGGATTACCTATATATAGAAAGCCTGACTCGAGTCGCTTGCCTGGCGGCACCAGACTGCCGGCTCCGATCATCACATCATCTTCGACCACGACGCCATCAAGCAGAATGGCACCCATGCCGACCAGCACCCGGTTGCCGATGGTGCAGCCGTGCAACATCGCCTTGTGACCCACAGTGACATCTTCACCGATCAGCAGCGGATAGCCGGTCGGATTGCTGGCGCTCTTGCGAGTCAGGTGCAGCACAGTGCCATCCTGAATATTGCTGCGGGCGCCGATGTGGATATGGTTCACATCCCCCCGTGCCGCCACCATGGGCCAGATGCTGGCATCATCGGCCAGCTCGATATCGCCCACCAGTGTCGCGCAGGGATCTACATATACCCGTTTGCCCAGTTGCGGGCGTGTTCCCTTATAGGGTCTCAGTCGCAAGTCCATCTTGGCCTCCTTGTTTTCGGCCATTCTAGCAACCTGAAGGCTGTTTCTGTGGATAAGTTTGTATAAAAGCTGTGGTCGGATATGAATAACTAAAAAAGTGCTGTTTTTTGCAATTTTATTGCAGATAAGGGGTTGCCAGAAAGAATCTGTTCCCTATAATGCGCCTCCATCGACAGGGCAAGCGGCAACGCAGAAAGCCAAGTCGGTAACCTCGAAAAGCCTTTGAAAATAAGGCTTGACTCGAGAAGGCGGTTGAGTAGAATTCCACTCCCGCAGCAACACACTGTTGCGTCGCTCTTTAACAATTTGAATCAAGC
>NZ_JBFOCT010000039.1:0-171198 GCF_040907925.1 Aeromonas sp. s12
TTCCAGCGTGGCAACACCCAGGGGGTTATCGCCGGAGATGTCTCTATCAGCGCCCTTATCTCGGACATTCTGACGGTCACTACCGAGGGGACTTACGCCATTCTGGTCGACAGCAACGGCACCATCATCGCCCACCCCGATGCCTCCCTGAGTCTGAAACCCGCCACAACGCTAGCCCCCGAGTTGACCGCGTCTTACATCAATCAGATCGCTCATGACGGTACGATCAACGAGCTGGTGATCAGCGGTAAGAAAGAGGTCTTTGACTTTAACGCGATCCCCAACACCAATTGGTATTACGGCATGATGGTGGATGACGAAACCGCTTACCAGTCGGTACGCCGCATGGTCACCTCCTCACTTATTCAGGGACTTATCACCATATTGATCGTGGCTGGCTTCTCCTATGTCGCCATCAACGGCTCGCTGGCCCCTCTGAAAACCCTGGGCGAAGCGATTGCCGATCTCTCCCGTGGCAACGGCGATCTCACTCGCCGCATCAAGATTGAACGTGAGGATGAAGTAGGCGCGGTTGCCAAACACGTCAACACCTTCATCGAGCGGATCCATGTGATGGTGCAGGATATCTCCAACTCCTCCGGCCAGCTCAACCAGCAGGCCAAGTCCTCCCACAGCATGGCGGAGAAGGCCAATCAGGGGCTGGCACGCCAGCAAAACGAGATCTCCCAGATCGCCACTGCGGTACACGAGATGTCAGCCACCGCAGTCGAGGTCGCCAGCAACGCCGAGCAGACCGCCGAAGCGGCCCGCAGCTCCTCCAGCAGTTGCGAGCATGGCAAGCAGGTGATCGCCCGCAACCAGCGCTCCATCACCGATCTGGCCACCCAGGTGGAACAGGCCTCCAACATCATTCAGGAACTGGAGAAAAACGCTCAGGAGATCAACACCATCCTCTCCACCATTCAGGGCATCGCCGAGCAGACCAACCTGCTGGCACTCAACGCCGCCATCGAAGCGGCCCGTGCCGGTGAACAGGGTCGCGGCTTTGCGGTGGTTGCCGACGAGGTGCGCGTCCTGTCACAGCGTACCCACAGCTCCACCGTCGAGATCCGCAATATGATCGAAACCCTGCAACGCAATACCCAGGGAGCGGTCAGTACCATGCACGAAGGCCAGCTGCTGGCCCAGAACAGCGTGGATGACGCCAACAACGCCACCCATGCGCTGGAACAGATCACCACCTCGATCAACCAGATCTCCGACATGGCGACCCAGATCTCCAGCGCGGCTGAAGAGCAGCGGGCCGTCACCGACGAAGTAAGTCGCAACATTCAGGCAGTGAAAGATGTCTCGGACGAACTGGCAGTGGATGCTGACAGCTCACGCCATCTCTCTGAACAACTTAAAAATATTTCGGGTGAACTGAGCAATCAGGTCGGCATGTTCCGCATTTGAGCATGAGCAAAAGGGGCCGTACAGGCCCCTTTTATTTTTCTAAATAGCGCTTAATTTTCAGTGAGTAATCTCACATTACCTGCCAAATACCCCGCCTTGAAATCCTTGTAATTCGCCTGGAATTATCAGATCACCGCCGTGGTCACTGCAGCATTTCGGATTACCTATTTCTATCCGAATAGATAAATGCCAATAATTCTCATTAAAAAATTACAATAAAAAACTTAAAATTTTTTTCGCGAGTACCTAAAAAGAGAGGTGATTCGCATTTTATTGAAAGAAAACTACGTACAATCCAGAAGTTAAAGTGCTCGTAGCTAGGTGTTCAACTGCTCAGTAACACCAAAAAATGACGATAATAACGACATTTTCATCCAGGGATTTGGGTGTTTTATAGAAAAATAACCAATAAAAAGGGAATAAAACCTAGCAGTTTGACTTGCATCAAGCCTGAATTTTTTTCATAGAGCAAAATCGTGCCCAGCAAATCTATCCCTAAGGAGGCAGATGTGGATATTATCAAGACCGATGTGGCCATCATCGGTGCTGGCGGTACCGGCTTACGCGCCGCTATCGCTATAGCCGAATCACAGCCAGACCTGGACATCGCCCTGATTTCCAAGGTTTACCCGATGCGCAGCCACACGGTTGCTGCCGAAGGCGGCGCCGCCGGTGTCGTCCGTGATGACGACTCCCTCGAAAACCACTTCAACGACACCGTCTCCGGTGGTGACTGGCTGTGCGAGCAGGACGTAGTGGAATACTTCGTCAACAACGCGACCAAAGAGATGATCCAGCTGGAGCACTGGGGTTGCCCCTGGAGCCGCAAGCCGGATGGCAAAGCCAACGTGCGTCCGTTTGGTGGCATGAAGGTTCCCCGTACCTGGTTCGCCGCAGACAAGTCCGGTTTCCATATTCTGCACACCCTGTTCCAGACCTCCGTCAAATACCCGAGCATCAAGCGCTTCGACGAGCATTTCTGTCTTGATCTGATCGTGGACGACGGCCGCGTTCAGGGCGTACTGACCTTCGACATCCAGAACGGTATCACCCGCTTCATCCAGGCCAAATCCGTGATCGTGGCAACCGGCGGTGCTGGCCGTGTCTACCGCTACAACACCAACGGTGGCATCGTCACCGGCGACGGCATGGCACTGGCCTACCGTCACGGCGTACCGCTGCGTGATATGGAGTTTGTCCAGTATCACCCGACCGGTCTGCCGGGCACCGGCATCCTGATGACCGAAGGTTGTCGTGGTGAGGGTGGCGTCCTGTTGAACAAGGATGGCTACCGCTACCTGCAAGACTACGGCTTGGGCCCGGAAACCCCGATTGGCCAGCCGAAGAGCAAATACATGGAGCTGGGTCCGCGCGACCGCGTTTCCCAGGCATTCTGGCAAGAGCAGCAGAAAGGCCGCGTCATTCAGGGCCCGATGGGCGATGTGGTTCACCTCGACCTGCGTCACCTTGGCGAGAAGTACCTGAAAGAGCGTCTGCCGTTCATCTGCGAACTGGCCAAAGCCTACGTCAACGTGGATCCGGCCAAAGAGCCTATCCCGGTACGTCCGACTGCCCACTACACCATGGGTGGTATCGAGACTGACAACAAGTGTGCCACCCGTCTGCCCGGCCTCTACGCCGCGGGCGAATGTGCCTCCGTCGGTCTGCACGGTGCCAACCGTCTGGGTTCCAACTCCCTGTCCGAGATCGTGGTATTCGGCAAGCTGGCCGGTGAGCAGGCAGGTGAATTTGCCAAGACTCAGAAGCATGGCAACACCGAAGCGCTGGCCGCCAAGGCCGAGGCGCTCATCAAGCAGCACCTCTCCCTGATGGACATAGACGGTACCGAAAACCCGGCCGATATCCGCAACGAGCTGGGCATGTCCATGGAAGCCGGTGTCGGTATCTACCGTACCGAAGAGCTGATGCAGGGCACCATCGACAAGATCAACGAGCTGAAAGCCCGTTACAAAAAGGTCAAAATCAACGACAAGTCCTCTGTCTTCAACACCGATCTGCTGTACGCCATCGAACTGGGCTACATGCTGGACGTGGCTGAAGCCATGGCGCACTCCGCTATCAATCGTAAAGAGTCCCGCGGTTCCCACCAGCGTCTGGATGGTTACGAAGAGCGCGATGACGTGAACTTCCTCAAGCACACGCTCTCGTTCTACAAAAATGGCGAAACGCCCTCCATCGATTACTCCGATGTGAAGATCACTAAGTCCCAGCCGGCAAAACGCGTGTACGGCTCCGAGGGTGAGAAACAAGACGAGGCTAAGAAGAATGGCTGAGATGATTGAAATTGAGATCCTGCGCTACCGTCCGGAACAGGATAACGAGCCCTGGATGCAAACCTTCCAGGTGCCATACCAGAGAGAGATGTCTCTGCTGGACGCCCTGCAGTACATCAAGGATCACCTGGACTCTACCCTGAGCTTCCGCTGGTCCTGCCGGATGGCGATCTGCGGCTCTTGCGGCATGATGGTCAACGGTGTGCCCAAGCTGGGTTGCAAGGCGTTCCTGCGCGACTATCTGCCGGGCAAGATGACCGTCGAGCCGCTCAACAACTTCCCGATCGAGCGCGATCTGGTGGTCGACATGTCCGACTTCATCGAGAAGCTGGAGAGCATCAAGCCGTACATCATCCCGAGCGAGCCGCGCAGCCTGTGTGATGGCGAGTACATCCAGACGCCGGCCCAGATGGCGCAGTACAAGCAGTTCTCCCAGTGCATCAACTGTGGTCTCTGCTACGCGGCCTGCCCGCAGTACGGCATCAACAAGAAGTTCACCGGCCCGGCGGCACTGGCTCTGGCCTATCGCTACAACGTCGACAACCGTGATGCTGGCGCCAAAGAGCGTATGCGCATCATCAGCCAGGACGAAGGCGTCTGGGGCTGTACCTTCGTGGGCTACTGCTCCGAAGTGTGCCCGAAGGGCGTCGATCCGGCAGCGGCCATCCAGCTTGGCAAGGTCGAAAGCGCCAAGGACTACATGATCGCCATGTTCAAGCCAGATTGAGAGCAGGATTGAGACCATGAACAACACTGATAGCAAACGTAAACCTTACGTCCGCGAAATGAAGAAAGACTGGTGGCTGAAGAACGCCTTCTACACCGGTTACATGATCCGTGAAGGCACCAGTATCTTCGTCTCCATCTACGCCGTTGTGCTGATGTGGGGCCTGATGCGCCTGGTTCAGGGTCAGGAAGCGTTCAACGGCTGGCTGGAATCCCTGCAAAGCCCGATCGCCATCCTGTTCCATGTCGTCGCTCTCGCGGCGTGCCTGTTCCATGCCAAAACCTGGTTCGCCCTGGCGCCGAAAGCCATGCGTATCTTCCGTGGTGAAGACCTGGTACCGGAGAAGCCGATCGTTCTCGCCCAGTATGTGGCGCTGGCGGTGGTGTCCCTGCTTGTCCTGATCATCGTGGCCTGAGGAGAAAACAATGAGACGTTCTGACGAACCAATTTACTGGGGTCTGTTTGGTGCGGGTGGCATGGTCGTTGCCATGCTGCTGCCGGTCATTGTCCTCATCACCGGTCTGCTGGTGCCCATGGGCATCATGGACGTGGAAACCATGAGCTATGACCGCGTGCACGCGTTCGCCAGCTCCTGGTGGGGTGCCTGCATCCTGCTGGTGATCATCGCCCTGCCAGTCTGGCACGGTATGCACCGTATCTACCACGGTCTGCACGATCTGGGGATCCACACCACCAAGCTGCACCACTATGTTTTCTATGGCTTTGCCTTCCTGGTATCTGCCATTAGCGTCGGCTTGCTGATGGTGCTGGTACTCCAGTAATCACATCTGACTGATTGACCAAACCGGGCCTCGTGCCCGGTTTTTTATTGTCCCGCTATCCCGCCCCTGCTTTTTATTCACTCAAACAATTCAATAAAAACCAGATTATCGTCCAAGCATATGGCGATCACAGTCACATAACCCCAATACATTCGTCATTTGTAGTAAACCATTTTGACCACCATCAATTTAGTGACATCCATATCAATTATAATTATTCAGATTAAATAATTATTCATATGGAGCTAACTAATGACAGACAAAACACGCTCGGTGAGCATAGGCAGTTACCTGGCACTGGCCTTCGCCGTGGTCTTCTTCTCCGGACTGTTGCAATCCGGCGAGTGGTACGGGGTATTCGATTTCACCACGCTGAACGGTTCGTTCGGTACCATGGTCCAGAGCGTCAGCGAGAATGGTGACGGCATCAAGACCGCCATGACCGACATGCGTGGCAAGGGGGGCAACGGGGCTCGCGATGGCTTTTTGTTTGCCCTGACCCTGATCCCCACCGTGATGTTTGCCCTCGGCATGATCAATGTGCTGGAGCACTACGGCGCGCTGGAAGCGGCCCGCAAGTTGCTGACCCCGCTGCTGCGTCCGCTGATGGGGATCCCGGGCAACACCGGCCTCGCCCTTATCGCCTCCCTGCAGAGTACCGATGCCGGTGCCGCCATGACCCGTCAGCTCAAGGATGAAGGGCTCATCACCAAGCGTGAAACCGATGTGTTCACCATGTTCCAGTTCTCCGCTGGTGCCACCATCGTCAACTTCTTCTCCTCCGGCGCCGTGCTGTTCACCCTGACGCTGGCGGATGGCAGCCCGGCGGTCAGCTCTTCCATCGGTCTGGCTGTCATCGTGATGTTCGCCTTCAAATTTGTCGGGGCAAACCTGTTCCGGGTCTACCTCAATATGAGCGAAGGCAAGCAGACGGATAACAACACTCAGCAGACTCTCAACACTCAGGAGCAAGCCAAATGAGCCAGGCCAACATCAAGAAACCCATCGTCACCGATATCTTCGTCGAAGGGGCCAAGAAGGGCTGGGTCATCGCCACCACCTCCACCGTTCCCAACGTACTGATGGCCTTCGTCATCATCAAAGCGCTGCAGATCACCGGCGCGCTGGATGCCATGGGCGCCATCTTCTCCCCTGTCATGGCCATCTTCGGGTTGCCCGGTGAGGCGGCAGCCGTGCTGATCGGCGCCTGGATGTCGATGGGGGGCGCAGTCGGTGTGGTCATCACCCTGTTCGATCAGGGGATCCTCAACGGCACTCACATCGCCATTCTGGCGCCAGCCATCTACCTGATGGGCTCCCAGGTGCAGTACATGGGCCGCATCCTCGGCTGTATCGGCACCGAAGGGCGTTATATCCCCATCATGGTCGCCATCTCGGTACTCAACGCCTTCGGCGCCATGTTGGTGATGAACATCCTTCTCTGACCCGAACCTGATAGTGGAGCAAGCAATGACTTTTTCTCTGGATCAATACCTGACCGAACTGGCCCCGCTGATCAATCTGGATTGCGGATCCCTGCACCAACCGGGCATTGCGGCAGTGGCCGACCTGATGGCGGCCAAATATGAGGCGATGGGCGGCTGGCAGATCAAGCGGGTCGACTGTGGCGCAGCCGGTGTGGGACTGGAGATCCGCAACCAGCCTGATGCGACGCAGATCGATGTAATGCTGATCGGCCATATGGATACCGTCTTTCCCCTCGGCACCGCCGCCGCCCGCCCGATGAGCGTAGATGGTGAGCGCGCTTACGGCCCCGGTGTCTCCGACATGAAATCCGGCCTGCTCAACATCGTCTATGCCCTGCGTGAACTGCCCCGCGAGGTGCGCGATCGCCTGAGCATCTGCGTCTGCATGAACCCGGACGAGGAGATCGGTTCCCTCCACTCCAGTGACTGGCTGGCAACGGTGGCCAAACAGGTAAAACAGGTGCTGGTGGCCGAAGCAGCCCGCGCCGATGGCTCGCTGGTCAAGGCGCGCAAGGGGATGGCCCGTTATCGCATCGACTTCACCGGCAAGGCAGCCCACGCGGGCAACGAACCGCAGAAGGGGCGCAGCGCCATCACCGAGCTGGGCCACTGGATCCTGGCCATCAACGCCCTGACCAACTTCGATAGCGGCACCACCCTCAACATCGGCATTGTCGAGGGGGGCAATGGCGCCAACATAGTGCCGGCACATGCCAGCGCCGTGGTAGACGTCCGCTTCTGGGACAATCAGGAGTACCACCAGATCAACGATCATCTGCTGACCCTGGCCGAGCGGCCGCATCTGGACGGCGTCACCATCCAGCTGACCCGCGAGGCCCACAAACCGGCCATGGTGCCATCAGAAGGCACTCTGGCGCTGATGCAGCTGGTGGAGGAGTGTGGCGCCGAACTGGGACTGCCAATCAGCTGGCAGGAGGTGGGGGGCGGCTCCGATGCCAACCTGACCGCCGCCCTCGGCATTCCCACTCTGGATGGTCTGGGCCCCATCGGTGCCGGTTTCCACAGTGACGAGGAGTATCTGGATCTGGCCAGCATTGCCCCGCGCATCGAGCTGCTGGTGAAGGTACTGACCCGTCTGGCAGACTGACAAGCTCTCACGTAAAAAAGGGCCAGCCGGTTTGCACCTGCTGGCCCTCTGTTTATCTGCTCCCCCTGAATGACAGCAACCCTTCGCTATTACTCCATCGGCGGCAAGAAGCGGCGCATCACCTCATCCGTATGCCCCCCTTCCTGAAACGCCACCAGCGACTGATTGAGGATGTTCACCAGCTGGTGACCGCGAGGGGAGCCCTTGCTCACCAGCAGATAGAATCCCTTGCGGCTGGGCAGGGCGAGATTGAGCAACCCGCTCTCGCTGCGGTAGATGCCAAGGCTGATGCCTGCCACCAGAGGTTCGATTTCGCTTGGCAGAAAGTCGCAGCGATCCCGCTCCAGCATATCGAGCGCCTGCTGCAACTGCTTGACCCGGCGTGGCTCCTGCGCAAGCCCGTAGGGTGTGTAGTTGTAGCCAATCACCCCGCACACCCGGGAACGATTGACCGTCTGCAGATCCGGCGGTTCGGGGTAGCGGCGCTTGAGATAGAAGAAACCGAGGTGGGTGTAGTAGAGGGGAACGCTGTAGAAGGCAAACTCGGCCCGCTCCGGCTTGTAGCTGGCATCCCAGGTCAGCTCGCACAGACCATTCTGGCGATAATCCGCCAGCTCCTGCTGCACCCGCGCCCAGGGCAGATAGCGGATCTGGTGCGAGAGCCCGCTCTGTTGCAGGGCATCGAGTACCAGCGTTGTCGCCGAACCGGTCAGGCGGCTGGTATCGGGCACCCCGTCCTTGCGCTCCCAGTAGGTAAAGGGGGCCCACTCGTTGCCCTCCCCCAGACAGATCTTCACTGGCGGCTCTTGCCCCCATAGCGCGGGGGACAAGATGGCCATCGCCAATCCCGCCCACCATGTTGCCACTCGTTTCATCTCCCGCTCCCGGACTGTTGATCCCTCTTGCAGCTTAGCCCAGAAGGGATTTTGCTCACTTTGCAGGGGCGCTTTCATGCCACAACGCCAGCAAATTGGCCGGAATGGCACCATAACGAAGCTGCGGCGTCTGGTGCCAGTCAGCCAACTTTTGCAGGGCTTTCGCCAGATCCTGCGCAAGCTGGCGGGTCACTCTCACCCCGGCTTCCAGATAGAGGCTCTTGATCTCGAAGATCCCCTGCTGGCGATAGGCCTTGGCATCCATCCTGCCCACCAGCTTGCCGCGATGGAGCAAGGGCAACACGAAGTAACCGTACTGACGCTTCGGCGCCGGGGTATAGCACTCGATGCGATAGTCGAAGTTGAACAGATCCTTGGCTCGCTTGCGATCCCACACCAGCGGATCGAACGGCGACAAGACGGTGGTATGGGTTGCCTTGAGGGTGCCCGCCTGTGCCCTTGCCAGCTCATCAGCCAGCGAGGCGTGCACAAAGGCGCCGTGCTGCCATCCCTCCACTCGTACCGGCAACAGCTCCCCCTCGTCCGCCAGTTGATGGAGCAGGGCGTCGTATTTGCCGCGTCGCAGCCGATAGTAGTCCGCCACCCAGCCAGTTTTGACCAGCCCCAACGCCCGGCAACTGGCGCGCACCATATCCCGCTGCGCCTGCTCGACGCTCGGCAGATCCCGCTCGTCACGCCACTCGGGGATGACCCGCTCGGCCAAGTCATAGACCCGTTGAAAGTTGCGTCGCTCCCGCACCATCAGCTGACCGCTGGTAAACAATACCTCCAGATGGCGCTTATCCGGCTTCCAGTCCCACCAGCCATTCCCCTTGCCGGTTGTGCGTTCAAAGTCAGCCGCCCGCACCGGGCCGTGCTGACGAATGCGCTCGATAAGCTGGCCAATCTCCTGCTGATGGGTAGCGAGCCAGTTGGCCGAAAACTTCCAGCCCATGGCGGCGGGATCGAGCATCCGGTGGCGCAGCAGCCGGTAATCTTCACGGGGAACGAAACAGGCCTCGTGGGCCCAATATTCGAAGATCTCGCCGTCGGCCAGCAACTGCTCCAGCCAGCGAGGTTCGTACTGGCCGAGACGGCTAAAGAGCACCAGATAGGGACTGCGCGCTACCACCGAGATGGTGTCTATTTGCAGCAGCGCCATGCGGCGGATGGTGGCCAGCAGATCGGCCGGGGTCGCCTTGCTGCGACGGGGGGCAAGCAGCCCCTGCGCCGCCAGTTGCAGATGACGGGCATCTTGCAGTGACAAATGGGTAATCGACATCAACAACCGCTCCCTGGTATCTGGCTATCGCGCGCCCGGCTGATAGCCAACAAAACCGGGGGAGGCACCACGCTGGCATGCCTCCCCACCCTTTTTTTTGCCTGCGCCGCTATGAGTGGGCCGGGGGCAAGACCAGCTGATTCACCACCAGCATGATCTCTTGATAAGTGGCCTCTACCGTCTCGGGGGTCGGCTCCAGAATGAGGTCATCGGCATAGCCGTTGATGAGGGAGGTGATCTGGCGCGCCAGTCGCCGGGCATCGCCCGCCACAAACTCGCCGCTGTCGATCCCCTTTTGCAGAATCTGCTCCAGCACCTCGCGCCACGCCAGAATGATTTTGCGGTAGCTCTCGGCAAATACCGGGTCGCGCAGTGACTCGTTCCAGGCATCCAGATAGATGGCCCAGGAGGCATCCTGACTGGTCGGCAGGTTGTCCCGCACAAAGAGCGGCAACGCTTCGCGGGCCGGCAGCGGCAACAGCCACTCCCGCTGCTCGGCGATCTCCTGATAGGTGAAACGCTCCACGGCGCAGAGGCAGAGCTCCTTCCAATCCTTGAAGTAGTGGTAGACGTGACTGCGCGCCAGACCGGTGCGCTCGGCAATATCACGGGTTGACGATGCCGCCATCCCCTTCTCCCGAAACAAGGCCAATACGGCCTCGATGATCATCTCTTTGCGCTGTTCTGCTGATGGGCGTGCCATCTGACCTCCTGCAATATCAATCGATCTGCTTGACTTTGAGCAGTCGCTCAAACAAACTTTGAGCACTCGCTCAAACTTAGCGTTTCCGACATCTTAGGAGATAACCCATGACAATACCAACCACTTCGGCAGCCAGTTGCGACGAGCAGGCCACGCCGTTGCCACACTCGGCCGGTCGTTCGCTGGGGGCGATTGCGCGGGCCAATCCCCTCAAGCTGGCAGGCACCTTCTCGCTAGTGGCCCTCGAAAACATCCTGCTGGTGGTTTATCCCCTGTTCGCCGGCTTTGCCATCGACGCCATCGTCAAGGGCCAGTGGTGGCAGGCCTCGAGCTACGCCCTCATCGTGCTGCTGTTCTGGCTCATCGGCGCCCTGCGCCGGGCGGTCGATACCCGCACCTTTACCCATATCTATGCGGCACTGGCGGTGCCGGTGATCCTGACCCAGCGCCAGCAGCAGGAGGGGCAATCCACCATAGTGGCGCGGGTCACTCTGGCGCGGGAGTTTGTCGACTTTTTCGAGAAACATATCCCGATCCTGGCCACCAGCCTGATCTCCATCGTCGGTGCGGCCGTGATGCTGATGGTGATCGAGTTCTGGGTCGGCATCGCTTGCATGGGGGTATTGCTGCTGTTCGGCCTGCTGCTGCCCGGCTTTTCGCGCAAGAACCAGCTGCTGCACGAGCGGCTCAACGATCGGCTGGAACACGAGGTCAAACTGGTCACCCATGCCCAATCAGCCAGCCTCGCCCGCCACTACCGCGCGCTGGCCTGGCTCCGAATCCGGATTTCGGATCGGGAGGCACTCGCTTTTCTGGCGGTCGGCATCAGCGCCTCCCTGCTGTTCCTGCTGGCCATCACCATGCTGATGGCCCAACCCCAGGTCTCGGCAGGCCATGTCTATGCTGTGATGACCTACCTCTGGAACTTTGTCACCAGCCTGGATGAGGGGCCCGGTCTTGCCGATCAGCTGGCCCGGCTGAGAGACATAGGTCGCCGGGTCAACACCGCCCAACCCGATGAAATGATTTGATATTTTGTATCTGTAACCGGAGTAGAAGATGAATCCGACCACCCTTTGCCAACGAGCGTTGACCATGTGCATCAGCTGTTTTTTCCTCGCCGCCTGCGGCCCCAAGACGAGCGACTTTGAGCCCAACACCAGCTACTGGTTCAAGGAGAAACCGGCAGAGGAGAGTGCCCCGCTGGCGCAAGACCTGAAGGTGGATATCGCCATCATAGGTGGCGGCTACAGCGGCCTCTCCAGCGCCTGGCATCTGGCCAAGGCCAATCCGTCGCTCAAGATCGCCATCTTCGAAGCCAGGCAGGTGGGCAGCGGCGCCTCGGGCCGCAACGGCGGCATGGTGTTGCCGGGCTCCGAGGTGATGGATCTCTACGAGGAGGGGGAGGCGAGCAAGCGCCACTACGATCTCACCGTCGCCAGCATGCGCAAGCTGCAGGCGTTGGTCGCCTCAACCGGCGTCGAGGCCGACCTCAAGCTCGATGGCTATGTGGAGGCGATCCTCGATGAGGAGGATATCGCCGAGTACCGCGACTATGTGAAAACCGCCAATCGCCTCGGCATCCCGCTCCAGTACTGGAACGCCGATACCACAGAGGAAAAACTCGGCACCGATCGCTACGCGGGGGCGGTCTACGACCCCAATGGCGGTCAGGTACACGCCATGAAACTGGTCAATGCCCTGCGCAAGGCGGTGGAGCAGGCGGGCGTCACCATCTACGAGCAGAGCCCGGTAATGGGGATCAAGGAGGGCAAGCAGATCGAGCTCAATGTGGCCGACAAGTACAAGGTGACCGCCGACAGCATAGTGCTGGCGACCAACGGCTACACCTCCAAGCTTGGCTACTTCAGCGGCCGGGTCTTTCCGGTACACGCCCAGAGCGCCGTCACCGAGCCGCTCACCAAAAAGCAGCTGGCCGCCATCCAGTGGCAGAGTCGGGTGCCCTACTACGACACCCGCAACATCCTGTTCCATCTGGTATTGACCCCGGATAACCGCATCGTCATCGGTGGCGGCAATGCCGAGTACGTCTTCAACGACGGCCTCAACTACAAGGGCGATCTTAACCGGGTCAGCGAAATGATGATGACCGAGCTGGTGACCCTCTATCCGGCCCTCAAGGGGATCAAGTTTGAACAGGTGTGGGACGGGGTACTCGGCATGACCGGCGACAGCACCGAAGCGGTGGGGGTAATGGGGGAGCACAAGAACATCTACTACGCCCTCGGCTACAACGGCCACGGCATCAACCTCTCCTTCCTGTTTGGCGACATCGTGGCCAGCCTCTATCAAGGCAAGGAGCACCCCTGGTTCAACCACGCGGAGCAGAGTCTGCCGATGTGGCTGCCGCCAGAGCCGTTCAAGTCAATTGGCGTCAAATCTGCCCTGATGTACTACCAGTGGCAGGACAAGGGCTACAAGGAGTAACCGAGACCCGAGCAAGAAACAGCCGAGTAACAGACGAAGGCACGCCTCAGGGCGTGCCTTTCTGCAATACCGCCACATCGGCGTGGGGGAAGCTGAGTTCGGCCTGCCAGCTGGCGGCCAGCACCTGAAACGATGCCTCGGCAAAGAAGACGATGTGGGTCGGGTCGTGGCGATAGCGCCAGTTTTTAAACCGCTCGTCACTGAGCACCCGCTGGGTCTGCAGCACCAGCAGGCCGCCAGGCTTGAGGCAATCCCACAACTGCGCCAGCACCATGCGCGGCTCGGCGATATGCTCGATCACCTCGGTACTGGTGATGAAGTCATACTGACGCGTCAGCAACTCTGGAAAATCTGCGTAGAACTTGTCATACCCCGCCATCTGGTAACCCGCCTCGCGCCCCATCGCCACCAGCGCGGGGCCGGGACCGCAGCCAAAATCGAGACCACTGGCAGGTAGCGGCACCCGCGCCAGCACTTCGCCAAAAGCCCGCATCAAAAAAGTGCGATAACGGGGATCATCCACCCGATTGTCGTGACCGTCATAGACCGCCTTCTCCGCCGCCTCATCCAGATGATCGGCCTCATCCAGCCAAACCAGCTCGCACGCGAGGCAGCGATGATAGCGCTTGCCCGCCACCGGCAGAGGATAACTGCGATGGCTGGCACACAGGGGGCAGCTGACGGTGGATGACATGGCGGTTCCTCTTGGGGGCTTCCTGTTGGATAACAGCGGCGCAGATTGCCTGCCCGCTGCCTCGCTGACAACTTTTTTTGCTCCTTAAGGGTTTCTTAAGTTTGCCCTTTTACTCTCAAACCATCGCAAGAGAAGGAGTCACCCATGACCATCGAGATCCAGGCCCCCTACCGATTGCTGCTAGCCAAGTCCCCGCAGCAGGTCATGGCGCTGCAAACCTATATCCAGGCAGCCTACACCCTCGAGTTCAACGCCCGCATCCCCCATTTCCTCCCCTGTCTGCTGGGGCTCTATCGGGCGGACGGGACGCTGGTCGGTGCCTGTGGTCTCAATCATGCCAGTGAGGGGCCTCTCTATCTGGAACAGTATCTGGAGCAACCCATCGAGGCCGCCATCAATACCCGCCTCGGGGTCTACCCGGCACGCAACCGCATTATCGAAGTGGGCAATCTGGCCTGCAGCGAACCGGGCAATGCCCGCCTGATGTTCGCTGCCCTGTGTCGTCTGCTATGTGAAAACGCCCTCGACTACGTGGTCTTTACCGGCACTGCCAAGCTGCGCAACAGCTTTGCCCGCCTGCAACTCAATCCGGTGGAGCTGGCCCCCGCCCAGGCCCATCAGGTAGGAGCCGACGCCGACGCCTGGGGTGAGTACTACCGTTGCCAACCCAAGGTGATGGTGGGCGACATCAATCAGGGGCGCGAGGTGCTGGCCCAGCGCAGCCTGCTGCTCAATCTGCTGGCCCCCATGCCGACCCTGTTTGACGATGCCGGCAAGAGCAGTGATAACCAACCCCATCAAAAAAGGTGCGCCCAATGAGCCTGTTCGACGCCATCGCCAAACATGCCCGCGAGGATCCGCAATCCCCAGCGCTGCTGAGCAGCCAGCAACGTCTCGATTACCAGACCCTGTGGCAACAGATCCAGCGTCTGGCCAGCCAGCTGCAACAGCTCGACATCAGCCGTCTGGCGCTGCAACTGGACAACGGCCTGCCCTGGGCGCTGCTGGATCTCGCCTGCACCAAAGCCGGGATCGTGGTCATACCGGTGCCCCACTTCTTCAGTCAGGCCCAGCAGGCCTGGTTGCTGGAGAGCAGCGGCGCCGATGCGCTGGTCGGCCCATATCATCAGGGGTGGCATGCCGCCGAGCCGCTCTCGCTGATCACAGGCGAGCTGCCACTCTGGCGCCACATACCGGCTAATCGACCGGCACTGCCCAAGGGCACCGCCAAGATCACCTACACCTCCGGTACCACGGGCCAGCCCAAGGGCGTCTGCCTGTCACTGACCCAGATGATGGCGGTGAGCCATGCGCTGGCCGAGCGAGTCGCGCCAGCCAAGGTAGAAAAACACCTGACCCTGCTGCCGCTGGCGACCCTGCTTGAGAACATCACCGGCCTCTATGTGCCGCTGCTGACCGGCGCCTGCAGCCGCATTCCGTCCCTCGGGGAGCTCGGTTTCACCGGCTCCAGCTCGCTCAACCCTGCCATGCTGGGAGAAGCCCTGCTGCGCTGGTCGACCCATAGTCTGGTGTTGGTGCCCGAACTGCTGCGCCTGCTGCTGGCGCTCTGCACCAGCACCCCGACGCTGGCCCAACAGCTCAAGAGCCTGCGCTTTATTGCCGTCGGTGGCGGCAAGGTGGCCCCCGACCTGATCAAACATGCCCGCCAGCTCGGCCTGCCGGTGTATGAGGGATATGGCCTCTCGGAGTGCAGCTCCGTGGTGGCGCTCAACAGCCTGGATGCTGACAAGCCCGGCAGCGTCGGCCGCCCCCTGCCCCACTGTCAGGTCACCATCGCCAGCGACGGCGAAATTATGGTGAGCGGCAGTGCCATGCTGGGCTATCTCGGCAGCAACGAACCGACTCCCGAACAGATCGCCACTGGCGATCTGGGTCATCTCGATGATGAGGGCTACCTCCATATCACCGGGCGCAAGAAGAATGTCCAGATCACCGCCTTTGGCCGCAACTTCTCGCCGGAGTGGGTGGAGGCCGAAGCACAGCTCTGCCCCGCCATCGCCCGCATCGTGGTGTTTGGCGATGGTCAGCCTGCCAACGTGGCGCTGATCCAGCCCCTACCGGGCAAAGAGGCGGATCTGCCCCGCCAGATCGCCGGTCTGAACCAGCGACTGCCCGATTATGCCCGGCTGCACCACTGGTTGCCGGTGGCACTCGACCAGCATCCCGGCCTGCTCACCGCCAACGGGCGCCCCCGTCGCAACGAGATTTACCAACACTTTTCCCGGCAAATCAGCCAATGCCTTACAGGAGAATCGTCATGAGCTTCTACCAGACTCTGCAACAAGCCACTGCTCAGGAGCGTGAGCATCTGTTCAACGCCCCCATCATCGAAGCCTGCCGCCGTGGCGATATCAGCCGTGACACCTATCTCGCCTTTCTGGCGCAGGCTTACTACCACGTGCGCCACACAGTTCCGCTGCTGATGGCCACCGGCGGCAAGCTGGGTCAGGAGTACGAGTGGGTGCGCGGTGCCATTGCCGAGTACATCGACGAGGAGTATGGCCATCAGGAGTGGATCCTCAACGATATCCGCGCCTGTGACGGTGATGCCGAAGCGGTGCGCCACGGCCAGCCCGGGCTGCCCATCGAGCTGATGGTCGCCTTCCTCTATGACCAGATCCAGCGCGGCAACCCCATGGGCTTCTTCGGCATGGTGCAGGTACTGGAAGGCACCAGCGTCGCCATCGCCCTCACCGTCGCCGACCAGCTGAAAAAGGGCCTCGGCCTGCCACCGCAGGCGATGAGTTACCTGAGCTCCCACGGCGCCCTGGATCAGGAGCACCTCAAGTTCTTTGAATCCTTGATGGATAAGGTCGAGAGCCCGGCAGATCAGGCCGCCATCATCCACGGGGCCAAGGTGGTCTACCGCCTCTACGGCGAGATGCTCTACAACCTCACCGCCACACCGTAAGTTGGCAGCGGATCAGCAGACAGCAAAAAGGGAACCCACACCATGAACCTTGAAGGGAAACTCGTGCTGCTCACCGGCGCCAGCGGTGGCATAGGTGAGGAGCTGGCACAGGAGCTGGCGGCCCAAGGGGCACACCTGCTGCTGCACGGTCGTCGCGGCCCGACGCTGGAGCGGCTGTGCAAGTCACTGCCTCATCCCGAGCGCCATCAGGTGGTGCTCGCCGACCTCGGCTCTGCGCAGGAGCGGGCCAAGCTGTTGCAACACCCAGCGCTGGAGGACGGGATCGACATCCTGATCAACAACGCTGGCTGCAACCAGTTTGCCTGGCTGGAAGATCAGAGCTTCGAGCAGGTGGAGCGCCAGCTGCTGCTCAATATCGAGGCGCCCATCCAGCTCACCCGTGCCCTGCTGCCAACCATGCGCAAGCCGGGGATCATCATGAACATGGGGTCGAGCCTGGGCAGCATCGGCTACCCCGGTTACAGCGTCTACTGCGCCAGCAAATTTGCCCTGCGCGGCTTTAGCGAAGCGCTGGGACGAGAGCTGGAGGGCAGCGGCATCAAGGTGCTGCATTTCGCCCCACGCGCCACCCGCACCAAACTCAATTCTGAGGCCGCCTACGAGATGAATGCGGCGCTCGGCACCCAGACCGACAGCCCGCAGGAGGTGGCCGAAGAGGCGGTCATCGCCCTGTGCAACGAAACCCGCCGCAGCTGGCTCGGCTGGCCGGAAAAACTGTTCGTGCGGCTCAATGCCCTGCTGCCCGGCATCGTCGACAAGGCGCTGGCCAGACAGCTACCGCTCATCAAACGTTATGCCCGTCATCTTCAGCCAGGGACGGCTGATACCGGCGCCAACAGTACGCCACAACCAGACTTGTCCCGCCCGATCCCGACCAAGAAGGAGCATTAATATGAACTTTTTCCGTCAATCAGTGACCTCTTGTGCTATCGCCATCCTGCTGGGGTCCTCCTCGGTCATGGCCGCGGGTGATGCCCTCGTCCCCATCCAGCAACAGTGGGCCGTCTGCCAGTATCAACAGACCGGCAAGGCGAAAGAGAGCTGCCTCGAAACCCTGAGCACCCAGGCCGAAGCGGCCAGCGCCAAGGAGCCTTTTCGCGCCGATCTGCTGATCTGGTCGGCCATCGTCAAGAGCACCTGGGCGGGGGCCAAAGGGGGGCTGGGGGCACTGGGGCTGGTGAAAGAGGCCAAGGCCAAGCTGGAGCTGGCGCTCAAGCAGGATCCCAAGGCGCTGGATGGCTCTGCCTACACCAGTCTGGGCTCCCTCTACTATCAGGTGCCCGGCTGGCCGGTCGGCTTTGGCGATGACGAAAAGGCAGAGCAGCTGCTCAAGCAGGCGCTGGCCATCAATCCCGATGGCATCGACCCCAACTTCTTCTACGGTGACTTCCTGCTGGATCAGGGTCGCAAGGCCGAGGCCAAAACCTACCTCGACAAGGCGCTGGCTGCCCCGGCCCGCCCGGGTCGCGAAGTGGCCGACGAAGGGCGCAGAATGGAGGTCCGCGAGCGGCTGGCCAAGCTATAAAACCCTGATGGATCAAAGAACTATTTAAACTCTGCCCACCAGCTTGCATACTGGTGGGCAGGGTTGTTTATGCCACGGCACGCCCTGGCGCTGAGCCAGATCACGACACCCAACAAACAGGGAGAAAAGAATGCGGATCCTGCTGGTAGAAGATGATGTGATGCTAGGGGATGGTATGCAGGATGCACTGCGCCATAGCGGCTACACGGTGGACTGGCTGCAACAGGGGTTGCCCGCTCTGGCAGCCCTCAAGAGCGACGAGTTCGCCGCCCTGATCCTCGATCTCAACCTGCCCGACATCGATGGCCTCAGCCTGCTGCGCAAGTTGCGGCGAGAGGGACACCAACTGCCTGTGCTGATCCTCACCGCCCGCGATGCGCTGGACGATCGGGTGGTCGGCCTCGATGCCGGCTCCGACGACTACATGGTCAAGCCCTTCGCCCTGCAGGAGCTCAACGCCCGCCTGCGCGCCCTCGTTCGCCGCAGCAAGGGGCAGGCTCAGGCGGTGCTGGAGTATGGCGATATCCTTATCTATCCCGAATCCCAGCAGGTCACCTATCAGGGGGAAGCGGTCAAACTCACCCCCCACGAATACAAACTACTGCAAGAGCTCATCAGCCAGAGCGGCCGGGTGCTGAGCAAGGATCAGCTGCAACAGAGCCTCTACGGCTGGGATGAAGGGGCCGAGAGCAACGCGGTAGAGGTGCATATCCACCATCTGCGCAAGAAGTTCTACAGCGACCTCATCCGCAATATTCGCGGGGTCGGCTACATCATTCCCCAGCTCGAACAGCCAAGCCGGACACCCGCACGATGAAACGTCCCCGCTCCATTCGCCGCTTTCTGCTCACCGGTATCCTGACGCTGGTGAGCCTGAGTCTCACCATCAGTGCCTTTATCGGTTACATGGAGGCGAGCCACGAGATGGAGGAGCTGTTTGATGCCCGCCTAGCCCAGTCGGCCCGCATCACCAACCAGCTGCTGGCCCGCTACATGGCCCAGCAGGGGCAGTTGCCCGCCAACGGCACCGTCTATCAGGAGTGGGAGGCGCAGAACCCCGATGAGTGGCAAAAAGACCCCGGCCTCAACCTGACCGGCGAAGATCGGGAGATCACCCCCTACGGCCACGAGTTCGAACGCAATCTCTACTTCCAGCTGCTCGATGAAAAGGGCGGCTTGCTGCTGCGCGCCCCCAGCGCCCCGGAGCAGCCGCTGGTCACCCTGGCTATCGGCTTCGACACGGTCGAAAAAGATAATCACCAGTGGCGCACCTTCACTCTCTACAACCAGCAGGAGCAGACCTGGCTGGTGGTGGCCGAGCGGGACGACGAGCGCAGCGAACTGGCCAGCAAGATGGCCACCCTCACCATGCTGCCGCTGCTGATCACCCTGCCCTTTCTGCTGGCCCTGCTCTGGTGGCTCATCACCCGCGGGCTGGCCCCCCTGCGTCAGCTGGCCCAGGCCATCAGCGAACGTCACCCCGCCAACCTGAGCCCGCTCAGCCTCAAGATAAGCGCTCAGGAGCTGACCCCCCTCACTAACGAGATCAACCGGCTGATGCAGGCGCTGGCGGAAACCATAGAGCGGGAGAAGCAGTTCACCAACGAGGCGGCCCACGAGCTGCGCACCCCGCTGGCGGTGCTGCGGATCCACAGTGAAAATGCCCTTGCGGCCGAAGATGAAGTGAGCCGCCAGCAATCCCTGCACAAGATGCTGCAGGCCCTCGATCGCAGCGATCGGCTGATCCGCCAACTGCTGACCCAGGCCCGCATCGACAACCAGCAGGGGCTGGTATTGACCGAACTGGAGGTGGGTCACCTGCTGCAAGGCACCCTGGCAACGCTTGCTCCCATCGCGCTCAAGAAGGATCAGCAGCTGTCGCTGGAGTGTGAATTGCCGCTGCTGGTGATGGGGCAGGCCACCCTGCTCGAGCTGCTGTTCAGCAATCTCATCGACAATGCGCTGCGCTATACCCAGCCGGAGGGCGAGATCAGGGTGCGGGTACTGCGAGAGGGCAACCGGGTGAGGGTGGATGTGAGCGACAATGGCCCCGGCATTCCCGCCAGTGCCTTGCCCCGGCTGTATGAACGCTTCTTTCGGGTCAATCCCCAGCAGGGGGATGGCGTGGGTCTCGGCATGGCCATTGTTTCGCGCATCGCCCAGCTGCACGGCGCCGACCTCGATGTCCACAACCGGCCGGAAGGGGGGCTGGAGGTGAGCGTCTGGCTACCGACCCACACCCACTCCCTGCCCTGATCCGAAAATGACAACGCCTCCCGAGGGAGGCGTTGTTTATAGATAATTAGCACGCTGATGCTACGCGACTTGTCGCCGCGCCATCACCGGCAGATCAGGCAAGCAGTGCATCCAAACCTGCCGTCACCGCCTCCATGCGATGCCCGCCAGAGTGTTCAATCACATAACGCTTGCCCACCTGGGAAGAGGCATCCAGCCCGAACACACCGTGTTCCACCTTCTGGCTCAGCGGATCCCCGCTGGTGTTGACGTGGGTGACATTGGCATCGTCCAGCTTGTGAGCGAGGCGATCCCGCAATCCGACATGCAGCCCCATGCTGTTGAACGCCGTGACCTTGAGCCCGTGCTTGATGCCGGCATATTGCGCCAGACCGCCCCCCAATGAGTGGCCTAGCACCTCGACCTTGCCGCCATACTGCTGGGCAAAGGCCTTCACCAGCCGGTCGGCATCTTGAAACGCGCTGTCCTTGATGCCAAGGGCCGCGCCAGCATCGCTCTTCAGGGTGCCGGGGCGTTTGGCAGGCTGAGTGCCCACAAACGAGAGCACCATGGTATCGCCACGCTTGTAAACGGCGACCTTGAGCGCAGACCAGGCATCACCTGTCAGGATAAAGGGGTCATTCTCGTTCTTGCCTGGGGTGACATGAAGTGTCAGGGCACTCCCGGTGCCACCGGAACCATCTTCACGGCGGGCCAATATCGAAGGGGGAATATCTGCCAGCGTGGCGTGACTGTAGCCTGCCGGCATCTCCCGATAACTGCTGGAGCAGCTGACCCGCGCCAGCTGGGCCGCATCCATCACCGCTCTCGCCCCCTCGGCAGTCAGTGGTTCCTGCTGCGCCTTCGCCACGAAGGCCGGTTTGATGATCCCCTTGGCGGCACTCAAGGCCTGCTGTGAGCCTTGTTGCAACCGCTCTGACATACCGAGCGGCAGATGGGAGGCCCCCTTCATCACGCTACCCGCCAACCCCAGAGAGGAGGAGGCCACCAGACGCGCCGCTGACTCGCCAAGGTTTTTCACCCCGGCCACCCCGGCCGTCACCGCACCGCTGGCCACGCTGCTGACACCACCGGTGATATTGGCCAGCCCTTTGATGATGGCGCCCGTCCAGTAACGAGCTTTGCCCTTGGCACTCTGGGCATGGGAATCATGGCCGCCCTGGATGGCGATGCCAATCTTGCGAGCCGGGGCACTGAGGGTCAACCACTTGAGCGAGGTGTTCAAGACCTTGCCCGGCTGAACCCGGGAGCCGAAGCCGAGGCTGGTATAGTGAGAAGCCAGATTATGATGAACCGAGTGCTGGCGAGATGAGGATTGCACCTCCCCATGCTCATGAGAGGCCACAGCGCTAGCACGCTGGGGTTGTACAATGCTTTGAATAGACATCTTCTACTCCTGATTAATACCAATGACGATCCATCAACACTGGATCATGACGCCAGATAACGGGGAGGGAATGGCAGCTGTCTCCTGCCGGGCGTGCAACGCCTGCAATTGCGTCTGCAAGGTGACGCCGAGATCAAGAAATTCACCCAGGGTCTGCATAAACAGAGTTTTATCGAGCATTTCGATGAGAGAGGAAAAAGTCAGCACCAGATGGTTGCTGCGACTGTCCAGACTGATCTGGCTTCCCCCCGTGGTCAAACCAAACATGTTCAGCTCAAGGGCCGAGCGGGTCAGCTGCAACTGACTTACCGCATCGTCAGGCAGACGCAGCAAGGGGATATAGAGGTAGCATGCCTGCAGATCATCGTTATCGGGCACTTCGACCAGGCACTCGCCATCCAGACCGAATGGCACACGGCAGTGGCCATCGCTGCCCAGACTCAAGGCTACGCCCTGCTGTTCGCCCGCGAGCAATAGCCATTCAGATACGATTTGTTGATAGGGTTTCACTATGATGCACTCCACGCTCAAGCCCTTGCTGGCGAACGAGCTCGCACGCTTCAGGGTATGGTGGAGATGCTACCTCTGGCAGAGGCGCGGGGATTTAGCTGTGAAACGGCGTTTTTTAGATTCACGCCGAAATTGCCCCTAACGGCAGGCGGGCTGTACGGTAAAGGTTCGACTGGCATCTACCGGGCCCAGCTCCGCCAGCAGACGGCGGCCCAGCAGCACCGGATAGATCATCTTGCTGCGATCCCGCAGGGTGAACCACTCCTCATACACCTTGTCCCCCAGACAGATAGACATGGTCACCGTTGGCCGCTGCGCCATACCACCCGCCCCGCGCACCGTCACGCTGCGCTCGACCCGCCGTTCGAACTGCTGCTTGACCAGTTTGCCGCTGTCGGCATCGGTCACCACCAGCATGAAGCGCACCCAGGGCTTGCCATCCCGTTTGAATCTGGTAATGGAGCGTGCATCGAGGGAAGAGGTGAGCGCCCCGGTGTCGAGCTTCATCTTCACCGCCACGCCGGTAGGCAAAATAAGCCCCTTCTCGATCCAGCCATAGCTGGTCGGGGTCTCAGCCAGCGCACTGCCACACAGTGCCAGCATCAGGGTGATCCCCACCATCATCTTGCCCATTTTAGTGCCCTGCCTTGTCAATCCTGCGCCCAGATCTACCACAGTCCCATTGTGGGTCAATCCGATTTATTTCAGCTACTTGGATAATATCTGGCGGGTCAGGAGAGAGACGACAAAGAGTGGCCGAACGGCGGCCCAAGCGGGCGGGAATATCGAAGGAGAGCAAGGCACCGAACGGTGCTGGATGAAACTGGTGGTTAACCTCAGGTTGTGACGCCAAAGGCTACCACAAGGATTTACAAATTATCAGTCTTGTTCTGAAGGGATTTTTGCCTACACTGTTGTAAACCGGAGGGCCTGAAAACCACCGGTTTTTTTGCGCCTGCCGAAAATTTGCCACTGCAAAAGTGACTTTCAACAAGGCTCAATAAGGAATTTGTAATGCGTATCGAAGAAGACTTGAAGCTCGGTTTCAAGGATGTCCTGTTCCGCCCCAAGCGCTCTACTCTCAAGAGCCGTTCCCAAGTAAGCCTGACCCGTCAGTTCACCTTCAAACACACTCAGACCCAATGGCAAGGCGTACCCGTTATCGCCGCCAACATGGATACCGTCGGCAGCTTCGCCATGGCGCGCACGCTGGCCGGTTTCGAGATGATGACCGCGGTACACAAGCACTACAGCCTTGAGCAGTGGCAAGCTTTCGTCAACGAGACCGACCCGGCGCTGCTGGGCCATGTGATGGTCTCCACCGGCACCTCGGCTGAAGATTTCGCCAAGACCCGCCAGATCCTCGCCATGTCCGAAGCGCTGCGCTTCATCTGTGTCGATGTGGCCAACGGCTACTCCGAACACTTCGTCGAGTTCGTGCGCAAGATTCGTGAAGCCTGCCCCAACCACGTCATTCTGGCGGGCAACGTGGTGACCGGCGAGATGGTCGAAGAGCTGATCCTCTCCGGCGCCGACATCGTCAAGGTCGGCATCGGCCCTGGCTCGGTCTGCACCACTCGCGTCAAGACCGGTGTCGGTTATCCGCAACTCTCCGCCATCATCGAGTGTGCCGATGCGGCCCACGGCCTCGGCGGCCAGATCGTCGGTGACGGCGGCTGCACCTGCCCGGGCGACGTCGCCAAAGCCTTCGGCGGCGGCGCCGACTTCGTGATGCTGGGCGGCATGCTGGCAGCCCACGAGGAGTGCGGTGGCGAGATCGTCGATGTAGACGGTGAGCCTTTCATGAAGTTCTACGGCATGAGCTCCTCCAGCGCCATGGACAAGCACGCCGGTGGCGTCGCCGAATACCGCGCCTCCGAGGGTAAAACCGTACTGCTGCCCTACCGCGGTCCGGTCGAGAACGCCGTGCGCGACATTCTGGGCGGCGTGCGCTCCACCTGTACCTACGTCGGTGCCAGCCAGCTGAAAGAACTCACCAAGCGCACCACCTTTATCCGGGTACGCGAACAAGAGAACAACATCTACGGCAAGGAGTAACCTGCCACAGACCGCCGTCACGCGCTGACGGTTAGAAGCCAGTCAACCGGTGTGCTACCCTGCGCACCGGTTTTTTTGCATCTGGGATCACGAGCCATGACAACTCCCCTGCCCCCGTTTGACTGGGACATCTTCTGCTGCGTCGTCGACAACTTCGGTGACATCGGCGTCACCTGGCGACTTGCCCGCCAGCTAAAACGGGAGGGGAATATTGCGGCACATGGCAATGAGGTTCAGGTGCGGCTCTGGGTGGACGATCTGGCAAGTTTCGCCCGCATCTGTCCGGGGCTCGACCCGGCGCAGGATGGCCAGTGGGTCGATGGCATCTATATCCAGCACTGGCATGAGACCCTGCCGAGCGACATGACACCGGCCAGGGTGGTGATCGAAGCCTTTGCCTGCGAGCTGCCCGACCTCTTCATAGAGCTGATGGCGAGCCAACCCAGCCCCCCATGCTGGATCAATCTGGAGTACCTCTCGGCAGAGAGCTGGGTCGAGGATTGCCACGGCCTCGCCTCGCCCCAGCGTGTTGGCAATAAAAGCCTCAACAAATACTTCTTCTTCCCAGGCTTTACCGCTAAAACCGGCGGCCTTTTGTGCGAACGCGACCTCATCGCCGAACGGGAGCAGTGGCAGCAAGATGATGCGGGACTGGCAGCCTACTGGGCCAGTCTCGATTTGCCGCCAAAACAAGAGAACGAGCTGCGGGTCAGCCTCTTTACCTACGAGAGCGATGCGCTGAAGAGTCTGGTCGAGAGCTTGTGCCAGAGCGCCACGCCCGTCACCCTGCTGCTGCCGCTGGGGCGCTCTCTCAACGATGTGCTCACCGGTGCCGGTCTGGCAGATGCCATCACCACCGCCCAAGCGGGGGATCTGCTCCACGCGGGCAACCTCACCATCAAGCTGCTGCCGATGACCGATCAGGCCGGTTACGATCGGCTGCTGTGGAGCTGCGATCTCAATCTGGTGCGTGGGGAGGACTCCTTCGTGCGGGCCCAGTGGGCGGCTCGTCCTTTCCTCTGGCACATCTACCAACAGGAGGAGGAGGCTCATCTGGTCAAGCTGGAGCAGTTCCTTGACCACTATCTTGCCGATCTGCCCGCCGAATGTGCTCAATGGCTGCGCCGCTTTAATCTGGCTCTCAACCGTGGCGAAGATTGCGGCGAACTTTGGGCCCAATGGCCCCGATATGGCACCATTTGGCAGCAACATGGGCGAAGCTGGTCACAGAAGTTGCTCCGGTATGGGGATCTCGTCACACGGTTGGTGAAATTTTTAGAAAGCCGTATATAATCTGGCAGTTTTTATCCGTCCGTTTCACGAACAGGAATTTTTTACATGAAAACCGCACAGGAAATCCGCGCTGGTAACGTAGTCATGATCGGCACCGAGCCGATGGTGGTTCAGAAGGCTGAATTCAACAAATCCGGCCGTAACTCCGCCGTGGTCAAAATGAAGCTGAAGGGCCTGCTGAACGGCAGCGCTACCGAGACCGTCTTCAAGGCCGACGACAAGCTGGACGTTGTTCAGCTGGAGCGTAAAGAGTGTACCTACTCCTACTTCTCCGACCCCCTGTATGTCTTTATGGACACCGAGTACAACCAGTACGACGTAGAGAAAGACAACCTGGGTGACGTGCTGAACTACCTGGTAGACGGCATGGAAGATCTGTGTGAAGTGACTTTCTACAACGAGAAAGCCATCTCCGTAGAACTGCCGACCACCATCGTGCGCGAAGTTGAGTACACCGAACCGGCAGCCCGTGGCGACACCTCCGGTAAAGTGACCAAGCCTGCCCGTCTGAAAGGCACTACCTACGAGCTGGCTGTTGCCGCTTTCGTAGAGATCGGTGACAAGATCGAAATCGATACCCGCACCGGTGAATTCAAGCGTCGCGTCAACTAATTGACCGCTTTGAATTGATTACAAAAAAGCGAGCCAACGGCTCGCTTTTTTATTGCCTCCGGGTTGCCATCACTCCGCCCGCCTTCAGAAAATCCCGCCGCCGCCGCTAACCCAGATAACCGGGGGAGCACACTATGGCCAGATTATCCTTATCACTGCTGTTATTGACCTTGCTGGCTGGCTATGGGGCAGAGGCGAGCGAGGTCGCGCCCCCCGTTGCCGAGCCAATACCCCTCGACCATTGGCAAGCGAGCGACTGGAAAGGGCTACCCGATGCCACCCAGATCGACAAGCAGACGGTGCTGTTCGCCAAACACGACAGTGAAAACTATCTGGGGCTCGCCATTTTACTGCCCGACTGGCAGCGCAGCGGCCAACTCTGGCAACTGACTCGCGCCCTCGGCCGACTGGGCTTTGATACCCTGCTGCTGCTCCCCTCCCCCCAGCAGACCGAACTGGACCCAGCCGCCGAGAAAAAAGCGAAAAACAGCGATACATTTCGCAAACAGTTTGCCGAGCGGATCAGCAAGCTGGCGGACGCCAAGCTGCAGGAGGGGGGTTTCAAGCTGATCCTGGCGCAAGGCACAGGCGCCGCCTGGACTGCCAACCTTATCGCCAGCGAACAGTTACCCGCCCCCGATGCACTGGTGCTGCTCGATGGCTTCTTCCCCAATCAGCAGAGCAATCAGACCCTGGCCAAACAGGTGGCTCAGGCGGCCATCCCCACACTGGATCTCTATCAGGAGGATGGCGGTCGCTGGCCACTGCTGGCCGCCGAGGCCCGCAAAAGCGAGAGCCGGCGCAGCAACAAGCTCAACTATCGCCCCTACGCCCTGATGGAGCTGGGCGAAACCCCTACCCGCATTCAGGGGTGGCTCAACCATCTGGGCTGGCTCTGACCTCGGGCCACAAAGCACGCGCAACATCACATCTGCCGGAGAAAGCCCCGCCATGACACAGCGGCAGGCTGGCCCTGACTGCATCCTCTTTGGCATCATGGCCTCTCGAACCTGAACAATGGCAGGAAGGCCCATGCAGCAGATTGTGTTTCTCGACAGCGATACCCTGGATGCGGGCATCACCCTGCATCACCCCGACTTCCCCCACCACTGGCAGAGCTATCCCAGCACAGCCCCGGAACAGGTGGTCGAGCGGCTGAAAGATGCCAGTATCGCCATCATCAACAAAGTACGGATCGGCGCCGCCGAACTGGCCCAGCTGCCGGAGCTCAAACTCATCGCCCTGGCCGCCACCGGCAGTGACAACGTGGATCTGGAAGCGTGCCGCGCCGCCAACGTCGGGGTGTGCAATATCCGCAACTACTCGGGCCCCTCGGTGCCGGAGCACGCCATGGCGCTGATGCTGGCCCTGTCGCGCAACCTCTTCTGCTGGCGCCAGTCGCTGCTGGAGGGGCGCTGGCAACAGAGCGGCCAGTTCTGCTTTTTCGACCACAACATCATGGATCTGCACGGCAAGCAGCTTGGCATCATCGGCAAAGGAACGCTCGGTCAGGCGCTCGGCGAGCGGGCCAAGGGGATGGGGATGACAGTGCGTTACGCCCAGAGCCAGGTCGGCACCAGCCACGACGAGGATCGCCTCCCCCTCGACGAGTTGCTGCAAAGTTCGGATGTGATCAGCCTGCACTGCCCGCTCACCCCCTACACCCGCAACCTCATTGGCGAGCGGGAGCTGGATCTGATGAAACCGGGCGCCCTGCTGATCAACGTCGGCCGTGGCGGACTGGTGGATGAGGAGGCGCTGCTGCAAGCGTTGGCCAACGGCCGCCTCGGTGGCGCCGGTTTCGATGTGGCGAGCGTCGAACCCCCGCCCCCCGACCATCCCTTGATGAAGGCGCTGCAATACCCCCACTTCATTCTGACCCCTCATGTGGCCTGGGCCAGCGAGGAGTCGATGCAGCGTCTCGCCGATCAGCTGATCGACAACATCAACGCCTTTGCCGCCGGTCGCCGCCAGCACCGGCTGGTGTAACCGCACGAGCGAGTAACCGCAAAATCGAGTGACCACACCATGCAAAACGGGGCCAACAGGCCCCGTTTTGCATCTTTCGCACTCACTGCGCGCACATCAATCGTCGTCGTGCCATCTGTGCTTCTTGTGCTTTTTGTACTTTTTGTGGTGCTTGTGATGGTGATGATCGTCGTCATCATCGTAATAGCGATCCTGGCTCTTGTGGCCATCGCCGGTCTTGGCACCGATGGCCGAACCGCTCGCCCCGCCAACCCCGGCGCCGATCAGCTGGCCGGTATCGCCACCAACACTCTTGCCGATAGCGGCACCGCCCAGCGCCCCCACAGCGCCGCCAAGGGCCGCTTCATTCTTGTTGCCCTTGTTGGCCGTCGCAGCCCCACCGGCAGCACCGCCCAACGCAGCCCCCACCAGCGCACCGGTATCACCCCCCAGCTCCTTGCCGATCATGGTGCCCGCCACCCCGCCTGCACCGCCACCCAAAATGGTATTGAGGGTCTCGGAGGCGTGCACGGTCGTGCTGCCAGCCAGCAAGGCGCCCAGCAGTGCCAGTGCGCGAAGAGCACGTGAATTCATCTCCATGGGTACTCCTGTCAAACCTGATTAATATTCAGCGGCACTATACAAAGCGCCACGGGGTTCGCCAGCCAGCAGAAATGAGGGATGCGACAGTCAATGGCCGCACGGCCACCACCCAAAATGGAAGAGTAAGATCAAGCAATTGAATTTAAAGATTAAAATCACCAAAACGCCAAACTATTACGGCTGGGCGCCCCACAATTTGGTTGTCGTGTCCCGGCACAGACCCGCCGCGCTGGGACAAAAGCTGTCAGTCAGCAGCCTCATCCGCCAGATGCCAGCAGTCCCGGCCAGCCTCCTTGCTACGATAAAGGGCTGCATCAGCACGCTCGAAGATGGGGTCGGCAACGGGTGAATGGCAGGCGCCGCCGATACTCAAGGTGACCTGTCCCTTGTGCTCACGCCACTGTTGATGTCGCACCACGTCCAGCAGACAATTGAGCTTCTCCGCCAGCTCATCCTGTGGCTGTTGCAGCAGAGCGGCAAACTCATCGCCACCAATCCGGTAAACCGTGCTCACCCCCAGCACATCAGCAAGGCAATTTGCCACCCGGCAAAGCACCTGATCGCCGAAGGCATGACCCCGACTGTCATTGAGTCCTTTGAAGTGATCAATATCAAACAGCAGCAGCCAGAAGCGCTCCCCCCTCAGCTCCAGCGCGCTCTTGTGCTGCTCGAAGGCTCGCCGGTTCATGATACCGGTCAGAGGGTCCCGCAACAGCGCATCCTGTCCCTTGAGGAAGCTGGCCCTGACCTGATCGATCTCGTTCAGGCTGCGTCGCACAAACCAGGTATTGGCCTTGGTTATGGGGGGAGAACTCTCCAGATTGCGCACGATACCGGTCAGTGAGCCCGACACCAGCGCCTGCTCCTGGCGGAAGATCCGCACCAGCAGACTCAGTGTGCAACACCAGATGGCAAACAGGGAGATCAATGGCAAAACCACCATCTGCAGCGCCTCATAGAGGCTGTTGCGAAACAGCACGGGCGGCAGATAGATATTCAGATCCCAGCCAATGTCCGCCAGCTCGCGCTTAAGGAAAGTACCATGACACAACACATCCAGACCGAGCCACTGCTGGCCCTGATGCTGCTCGATGGGGTGATCTGCCAGAAGATCCATATTGCTGCCCACCACCAGCTGGCCGCTGTCGCGCAAGGTAAGATAAAGTGCAGCCTGATTGCCACCAACCGTCCGCTGTAGCGCCTGCTGCAGCGAGTCGAACGACATGTCGACCATCAGCAGCCCCAGCAGTTGCCCCTGATCGTCCCGCACCCGTTTGATCAGGCTGAGTATCAGTTCATTGGTATTGTATTCAGGGTAGGGGCCAAACCAGACGAGCTCGTCGCCCGGCATGGTGGTCACCTGATACCAGGGTCGCAGCGCCGCCTGATAACCGGGGGGCGGTAGCCAGTCCGGGTAGCTGTCGATACGATCCGCGTTCAGGTTGTAAAAGTAGATGTAGTGGTTGCCTGGTTTGATCTTGTGCGCAATGGCCCAGATGGGGGAGTCGGCCAGCCCGCCGCGAGCGATCTTCTCCTTGTCGAGCGAGGCCTCCAGCACCGCCAGTTGCCGCTCATTGACCTTCACCATCTCGTGGATCAGGGACGCTTCAACGGAGGATGCCATGTGGCCGAAACCGGATACCGTCATGTCGATATCCCTCAGATAGCTGGCAATAGCCATGATGATCGTCACTATCAGGATCATCAAACCAATCAATGCAGAGAGGGGGACCAGCACATAGTAGCGTTTATTGAGATACGAACGGCTCACATCACATCCGAACCAAGAAAACATACGGGAATTGTGGGAGAGAAAGGAGAGTGAATCATTGATTAATATCACTTTCGCGCCCCTTAAATGACATTTCCAACATTAACGAAACGTCAAGGTTCGCAAACGAATATCAACTGACAGGAAAAACGCTAGTTACCCCAGGTTAACCCCGCTCTGCATTGCGGGTGTTATAGTCTATACCTGATTCGGCAGGCGCTGGACACACCGTCCATCACCGGCTGCAACGCCAAGCAGAACAAGGAGATGTTATGAGCAGTCCGTTTATCGAACAGATCAAAGCACGTCGTACCATCTATGCCCTGGGCGACCAGGTGTCCCATACACCGGAGCAGCTGACGACCCTGATCCAGGATGCCATCAGGCACAGCCCCTCCTCCTTCAACTCCCAGAGCTCCCGTGCCGTCATCCTGTTTGGCGCCCAGCACCACAAGCTGTGGGATATCGTCAAAGCCGAGCTGAAAAAGATTGTGCCGCCGGAAGCCTACGCCCAGAGTGAGGCCAAGGTAGATGGCAGCTTCCGCGCTGGCTTCGGTACCGTGCTGTTCTTCGAAGACACCGACGTCATCAAGGATCTGCAGCAAAAATTTGCCCTCTATGCCGACAACTTCCCCATCTGGTCGGAACATGCCACCGGCATCGCCCAGTTTGCGGTCTGGACGACGCTGGCGCAGGAGAAAGTCGGTGCCTCCCTGCAGCACTACAACCCGCTGATCGACGAGGCGGTACGCAAGGAGTGGAACCTGCCCGCCAGCTGGCTGCTGCGCGCCCAAATGCCCTTTGGCAGCATCAAGCAACCGGCCGGTGACAAAACCTTTATCGACGACGCTACCCGTTTTCGCGTTTTCAAATAACCGTTGAGAAAGCAAAACGCCCCCGCATCTCGGGGGCGTTTTTATTGCGGCATACAGTGTTGATGGCAATGGCTCATACCGCAATTTTAGGTCGTAACGCATTATCTCCGCAGCTTAGGCGGGCAGCGTCACCAGCAGGGATGTCTCTCCAATCTCCACCTTCACCTCGCGCCAGTCGCGGATCACCGCCACCACCGCCGGATTGAACGGCGCATCCCCCCCCACCTGCACCACAGTGCAACCTGCACGCAGGGCGCTCTCGATACCGGCCGGGGCATCCTCAAATACCAGACAGCAATCAGGCGAGACGCCAAGCCGTTCAGCCCCCAGCAGATAGGGCTCGGGATCGGGTTTGCCATTGATCACAGCTTCGGCCCCCACCAGTACATGGGGCAACGGCAAACCGGCACAACTCAGGCGGTGACGGGAAACCTGTTCACTGGCGGAGGTCACGATGGCCCAAAGCTCTGGCGGCAAGCGGCGCAGCAACTCACCAGCCCCTGCGATGGCGTCACCGCCGGTATGCAGCATCTCCAGCTCGTCAAGCCGCGCCGCTTCCCGCTCTACATCCAGCTGCGGGGCCAGCGCCCGGATCACCTCACGTGAGCGCATACCGTGGCACATAGCCAGTACCGGCTCTGGGGCAAGCTGATGATGCTGACACCAGAGCCGCCACACCTTCTCCACATCGCCGGTAGAGCAGACCAGGGTGCCATCCATATCGAGCAGCAGGGCGGATACCGACAGGGTGATCGTGTTCATGCCAGCACTCATACAGGCATTCATACAGGCTCTCATACAGACACCCCGGCCAGCTCGGGCAGAGAGCCAGAGAGCGCATCGGCAAAGGCCTGCTGCTGGGCGGCACGCTCATAACAAGCGAGCGCCTGCTCGGCACTGCCAGCCCACACCTGCAAGGGGCCGACCACAAAACCCTGTTGCAGCAGGCTGACGAGCAGCTCCCCCGTCTCCGGGGCCACCAATGGCTGGGCCAGCACCAGCGTGCCCTTGATCAAAAAGAGATAGCGTTGGGTAGACATAATATGGCTCCTTGTTCCGGTTCAGAGGAGGGCGATTCCCCCCTTGCCACGCCATTAGAACAAGGCGATTAGATAATTTATAATCAATAAATCACCACTTTGGATAACCAATTGGAATGAAATTCGACTTGAGGCAACTGCAGGCGTTTGTGACGCTGGCCGACACCGCCAACTACCGGGAAGCGGCCAGCCGCCTCTTTATCACCCAACCTGCCCTCACCAAGCAGATCCAGGGGCTGGAGCAGGCGCTGGGCTGCACCCTGTTCAAGCGGGGCCGCCATGGTGCCGAGCTGACGGCGCTCGGCGCCCAGCTGCTCACTCAGGCAAGCGCACTGGTCAAACACGGTCGGGAGTTCGAAAGCCATGCGCTGGCAGTGGCGAGTGGCGTGGCCGGTCGGCTCAAGATTGGGTTTGGCCTGTCGAGTTTCGCGCTGGCCCCTGCGCTGGTGGCCCGCTTCAAGCAGCAGGTCACGGACGTGATGGTCCATCTGCAGGATATGCCCTCCGCCATCCAGCAAGAGCAGTTGCTCTCCGGCCAGTTGCAGCTTGGCTTTATGCGCAGACCTCAGATGCCCCAGTTGCAGGAGCACAGACTGCTGATCGACCGGCTGGTGCTGGCGGTGCCGACACGGATGACCGAGCCAGACCCGGCCGCATTCGACGTCCAGCAGGCACTGACCAGTCAACCCCTGTTGCAGATGGTGGGCCACCGCTGCCCCGGGCTCAGCCAGCAGATCGCCGGTTTTCTCGGCGCCAATCGGCTGACCGGCATGGTCCAGGAGGCCGAAGATATCCAGACGCTGGTGGCGCTGGTCGCGGCGGGCATCGGCAACGCCATCCTGCCACGCAGCGTCAGCTTTATCGCAGGGCCCGATGTCACCCTCTATCCTCTCTCTGGTCCCAGCTCCGAGTGGGAAGTCAGCATGGTATGGAATCCGGACTTTGCCGACCCCATCCGGGATCACTTCGTCAGGCAGGTGATCGCCAGCCATCCCCTGCCGGTATCAGCCACGCCCGAACGCTGAAACCAGCACTCGCTGGTGGCTAGCACCGTGATCAACCAAAAAACAGTGCGCCCCCATCAAGGGGGCGCATGCAGGACAAAAGCGGCAATGCGGCTCAACAGCTGGCGCAGTGACTACGGTTTTTACCCGCCCCCTTGGCGCAATAAAGCGCCGCATCGGCCGCGGCCAGCAACGCACCTTCCCCCTCCAGCAGTTGCTCTGCCGTGTAGGTAGCAATGCCAATGCTGGCGCTAAGTTGAATATTATTTGCCACCACGATGTCGAGATCGTTGATGGCCTGGCGGATCTCCTCTCCAATCCGCTGGGCCGCATCTCGATCGGTATTGCCGAGGATCAGGGCAAACTCGTCACCACCAAAACGGCAGGGAAGATCCGCCGGACGCTGGCAGAAAGATTGCAGAAGATGGCCCACCAGCTGGAGGGATCCATCCCCCATCTGATGACCAAGATGGTCATTGCACGCCTTGAAGTTATCCAGATCCAGCATGATGAGGGAGAGCGGGGTATGTTCACGCATGCTGCGCCGCCACTCGTTATGCAAAAAGCTGTTGAATAGCCGCCGATTGGCCAGTCCGGTCAGGGGATCATGTTGGGAGAGGCTGGCAACTTCCAGCTCCAGCAGCTTGCGCTCGGTGATATTGATATGGGCGATGGAAAAATACTCGGCGTCAAGCCCGGGTACCGGCGCTACTCGCATCATAAACCAGCGCTGGGTGTCGGGGCTGTGGCAGGGGTATTCCAGATAGAACTTCTCCTGCTGATGACGGATGACCCGGAGGATCCCCTCCACGGCAGCCAATCCAGAGGGCTCGGATTCAGCGTCACAAGCCCCCATGTAATTGACCCCAATCCAGTTATATCCCTTGGGCATGCCGTTTTGCTCGGCAAACAGATCCCAGGCGAGATTGGTGTAATGGATCACGCCATCCCGATCTATCACCGATATCTGGTCTTCCAGCGAATCCAGCAGCGCAGCCAGATGATGGGCTCGCTCGGCGAAGTGACTCTGCCGCGTCTGTATATCATCCGCCATGGTGGCCATCCTGTGGCAAAAGTGGCATACCGCCATCTATTAACAATTAAGTCAGCAGATAGAGTACAGCACCCCGTTCCCACTTAGCCAACTGAGACCAAATTTCACCATCGCACATCATCCGGCAAGGTTTCAGGCCAGTTTCCCTGTTCCGGATAACAAGAGCACATCATGAGCATATGTATCTGATAAGTCACATTTAATGCCCACACCACTGATTTTCGCAGGGGATGCCATCGCCCTCTCCGTCCATTTTGGTGTTCGGGCAATGTTGCAAAAACCAGGTTGCCTCCTCGCAGGAGGTCATCTGGAAGCAATGCTGCCGACCATCACACTGGCGAATAAAAGTCGTTCCCTGTGGCGTGCTGACCTCCTTCTGATTGAAAGAGGAGACCGGCAATGGCGCCATCGACTCGGCCGAGAAACGAGAATAGATGGAAAAGAGGCCGACGAGCACCAGCAGGGGGATCAGTTTGCCACTCCAGCTGCTCTTGCGACGTCGATAGGGGTTAATTCGCTCTCTGGTCGAGGTGGGTCGTGGCGGCTGACTTGCCACCCGAAACGATGGCGCAGCTGATGATGTGGCTGACCTTGTGGCTGATGTTGCGGCCGACGGCACGGCATCCGCCAACGTGAGCGGGCGATCGGGGAAAAAGACCTGTAACGCCCTCGGTTTGCCATCCTGGCCACTGCCGATCAGATAGGTGACACGCTCCCCCGGCTCTGGCACCCGGCCATCTGATTGCAGCGCCGTAACATGCACAAACAGCCCTGCACTGCGTGATCCATTGATTGTCTGCTCGGCGCCATTTTGCTCCGGCGTAATAAATCCAAAGCCGCGCGCCTCGTTCCAGCTCGCGATCCGTCCCTGATAACGCATCTGTCCATCCTTGTTGTTATCCATGTGAGCACTATATTGCCCGACAATCATGTTGCCCAAAAGCGCAGCGGCCCGACAGGGAGCCGCAGAGTCAATCTCAAAACGGTGATCGGGCGCAGCCTGCGTTAAGGATCAAGCCAGCTGGGACACCTTGATGATCTCGGCGATGCGACCCAGCATCCGCAGCGAGGTGTGATGCTCGGTGGCATCTGCGGCGGCGCAGGCATCCTCCAGAATGGTGATGGCGTAGTCGCGATCGTGACCATCCCGCGTTGCCGCCTGAATGGCCCAGCTAGTGCTCACCCCACACAGATAGAGGTGGTCGATGTGATTGGCCCGCAGCGCAGGCTCCAGCGCCGTGCCATAGAAGGGGCTGACCCTGGGCTTGGCCAACACCAGATCACCGGGCTGCACATCCAGATCCGGGTGAAAATCGGTGCCCGGGTCGCTAAGCGACAGCGCTCCAAACTGGTGAGCACGACCAAACATGGGAGACCCCTTGGGTTGCAGCTGATAGCCGCCGTCAAAGCCCACCTTGATCAGCACTACCAGCCAGCCGTTGGCGCGGGCATGGGCCAGCGCCTGATTGGCATGCGCAACAGCATCCTGCTCCAGCACATGGGCTGCGGAGGCGGCAATGCGCCCGTCGGGGTGGGCGATGTCGTTGATAAAATCGATCACCAGCAGTGCCTTGTTCATCACCTTTGCTCCTTCGCGCATTCAGCCCGTGTTACCTGGTTTCTACCTGTCATACCAGCCCAAGTGCGTAGCGCAGGGCCATCTCCTTCAGGGGGCCCGCCTTGTCAGCCAGATTGAGGGCCAGATTGCGGGCCAGCTTGAGGGGGCCAATCTCGTTGCTGAACACCCCGTAGAAGAGATCCATCCCCGACTGCATCAGCAGGTTGTCGGGGCGACGGCGTCGCTCGTAACGCTCGGCCAACGCCAGCTGATGCCAGTCGGCGCCAGCTCCTTGCAGCAGATCAGCCCAGCAGGCCACATCCTTGAAGCCAAGGTTGACCCCCTGCCCCGCCAGCGGGTTGATGGTGTGGGCGGCATCGCCAAGCAGCACCACCCGACCGGCGTGGTAGTCGTTGGCGTGGCGGCGCACCAGCGGGAAGCTCCCCTTGCCGGTGACGGTAAATCCGCCGAGCCGGCTTGGGAAGTGGCGACGCACCTCGGCGGCAAGCCCTTCGTTGCTCATGGCTGCCAGCGCCCGGATCCGGGCCGGGCTGTCATACCACACCAGAGAGCCGTGCTGACCGAGCAGCGGCAGGAAGGCGCGCGGGCCGCTCGGGGTGAACTGTTGCCAGGTGATATCTTCCTGCGCAAAGTCGGTGTCGATATTGATCAGCATGCAGTGCTGGCGGTACTCGAAGCGCGATACGCCGATACCCGCCAGCTTGCGGGTGTGGGATTCGGCGCCGTCGCAAGCCAGCACCCAGCGGGCCGCCAGCTCGGTGCCGTCGTCCAGAGTCAGCACAGCGTCATCTGCACTCTGGCGCAGGCTGGTCACCGCCGCCGGGGTGTGGGTCTGGATGGTGGGGAAATCCTCCATCCGTTTGAGCAGGGCGAGCTGCACCAGCCGGTTTTCGATGATGTAGCCGAGCTGGGGCAGACCGAGATCGGCGGCATTGAAGCGGGTGGCAAAACCGTCCAGCTCCCAGGTCTCCAGCCGGCGGTAGGGGCAGAGCCGCATCTGCTGCAGATGGTGCCAGGCACCGGCCTGCTCCAGCAGCGCCACCGAGGCCTGACTGATGGCGGAGACCCGCAGATCCAGCGGCTGCTCCGGCGCGTAATGCTCCGGCAGTTGGGTCTCGATGACCCGCACCGAGAGACCCTGAGCCGCCAGCAGACAGGCGGTGGCGGCGCCCACCATGCCGGCGCCGACGATGGCGATATCACACTGTTCCATACATTTATTCCTGAAAGGGTGCGTCCGGCGACAGCGCCCGGACGTGAACCGGATGGCTGCATGATAGCGCAAGGGCGACTGATAAACAGTGAGACAAACGGGGAATTGCTGCGTCAAATCAAGGAGAAAGCTTATTGAGCTTGCTGGCAACAGGTATCGGGTGAGCACCATTGCCAGCTGGATATTAGCTAGGCAGTATCCAGATTGCGGAGTAAAATGCGCGGTCCTTTGACCATGCCGATTTCAAAACAAGTCAAGAGAAGCAATGAGCAAGAAACTTCACATTAAAACCTGGGGTTGCCAGATGAACGAGTATGACTCGTCCAAAATGGCCGACCTGTTGGATGCCAGCAATGGCTACACCCTTACCGAAGAGCCCGAAGAGGCAGATGTCTTGCTGCTGAATACCTGCTCCATCCGCGAAAAGGCGCAGGAGAAGGTGTTCCACCAGCTGGGACGCTGGAAAAAGCTCAAGGCCAACAAGCCCGGTCTGGTGATCGGCGTGGGTGGCTGCGTTGCCTCTCAGGAGGGCGATGCGATTCGCCAACGCGCTCCCTATGTGGATATCGTGTTCGGCCCGCAGACCCTGCATCGCCTGCCCGCCATGATCAAGGAAGTGCAAGAGGGCCGTGGTGCCCAGGTTGATATCGCCTTTCCCGAGATCGAAAAATTCGACAGCCTGCCCGAACCTCGCGCCGAAGGGGCTACCGCGTTCGTCTCCATCATGGAAGGCTGCTCCAAATACTGTACTTACTGCGTGGTGCCCTACACCCGCGGTGAAGAGGTGAGCCGACCGCTGGACGACGTGCTCTACGAAATCGCCCAGCTCGCTCAGCAGGGCGTGCGCGAAGTGAACCTGCTCGGCCAGAACGTCAATGCCTACCGCGGTCCGACCTTTGATGGCGGCATCTGCACCTTCGCCGAGCTGCTGCGTCTGGTGGCCGCCATCGACGGTATCGATCGCATTCGCTACACCACCAGCCACCCGATCGAGTTCACCGACGACATCATCGAAGTCTACAAAGACACCCCGGAAGTGGTCAGCTTCCTGCACCTGCCGGTGCAGAGCGGCTCCGACCGTATTCTGACCATGATGAAGCGCCCGCACACCATCCTGGAGTACAAATCCAAGATCCGTCGCCTGCGTGCCGCCCGTCCCGACATCACCATCAGCTCCGACTTCATCGTTGGCTTCCCGAACGAGACGGACGAAGACTTTGAAGCGACCATGAAGCTGATCGAGGATGTGGGTTTCGACATGAGCTTCAGCTTCATCTTCAGTCCGCGCCCGGGCACCCCGGCCGCCGACATGCCCGACGATGTCGACATGGAAGTGAAGAAAGCCCGTCTGGCCCGCCTGCAGCACGTCATCAACAACCAGGCGATGCAGATTGGCCGTGCCATGCTGGGCACCACCCAGCGCATCCTGGTGGAAGGGCCCTCCAAGCTCGACCCGATGCAGCTGTGTGGTCGCACCGAGAACAACCGGGTGGTCAACTTCGAAGGCCAGCACACCCTGATCGGCGGTTTTGCCGACGTGGAGATCACCGAGGTGCGTCCCAACTCCCTGCGCGGCAAGTTCATCCGCGGCGAGAGCGAGATGAACCTGCGGATCGCCACCGCACCGAGCGAAATCCTGGCCCGTCGCCCGGATAACGTACCGGACGAGCTGGGCGTTGCCGCCTTCACACCCCATTAATCCCCTCCTCCCCATTCGCCCGGCGGATGGGGGGCGCCTTGAGACGAGGATATTTTGAGCCGACACATCTCGACCCTGAATCTGCATCTGGAGCCCGCCGACAACCAGCGCCTTGCCAGCCTGTGCGGCCCCTTCGATGACAACATCAAGCAGCTGGAGCGCCGCCTCGGCGTCGAGATCAGCTACCGTGACAGCCACTTCCAGCTGGTGGGCAAACCGGCCCAGCTGGATGCCGCCGCCGTCATCCTCAAACACCTCTATGTGGAAACCCAGCCCCTCAAGGGTGGCAAGGTGACTGACATCACTCCCGACATGGTCCATCTGGCCATTCAGGAGTCGCGGGTGCTGGAGCAGGATGACGAACCTGCGCCGAGCATCCCCTATGGCAAGGAGGTGACGGTCAAGACCAAGCGCGGTCTCATCAAGCCACGCAGCCCAAATCAGGCCCAGTACATTGCCAATATCGTGCGCCACGATATCTGCTTCGGCATAGGCCCGGCCGGTACCGGCAAGACCTATCTGGCGGTCGCGGCAGCCGTGGATGCGCTGGAGCGTCAGGAAATTCGCCGCATTCTGCTGACCCGTCCGGCGGTGGAAGCGGGGGAGAAGCTGGGCTTCCTGCCCGGCGATCTCTCCCAGAAGGTGGATCCTTACCTGCGCCCCCTCTACGACGCCCTGTTCGAGATGCTGGGCTTTGAGCGGGTCGAGAAGCTGATGGAGCGCAACATCATCGAGGTGGCGCCGCTCGCCTATATGCGCGGAAGAACCCTCAATGACGCCTTTATCATTCTCGATGAGGCCCAGAACACCACCACCGAGCAGATGAAGATGTTCCTCACCCGCATCGGCTTCAACTCCAAGGCAGTGGTCACCGGTGACATCACCCAGGTAGACCTGCCGCGCAACGCCAAATCCGGCCTGCGCCACGCGCTGGAAGTGCTGCCAGGGGTCGATGGTCTGTCATTCAACTTCTTCGAGTCCAAAGACGTGGTGCGCCACCCGGTGGTGGCCCGTATCGTGCAGGCTTACGAGGCATTCGACGCCAAACAGGCAGCCGAAAAAGCAGCACCCCATTCCGGCAAAGAGAGTGAGCAATGAGCGTAACCCTGGATCTGCAGCTGGCCAGTGCCAGCACCGACGGCCTGCCCACCGAAGCCCAGCTGCAAGGCTGGCTCGACGGCACCATTCTCGGCTTCCAGCAGGAGGCAGAAGTGACGGTGCGCATCGTCGACGAGGCGGAGAGCAACGAACTCAACCTCACCTATCGCGGCAAGAACAAGCCCACCAACGTGCTCTCCTTCCCGTTCGAGGCGCCACCCGGTCTGGAGCTGCCGCTGCTCGGCGATCTGGTGATCTGCCGTCAGGTGGTAGAGCGCGAGGCCAAGGAGCAGGGCAAGCCCCTCATGGCCCACTGGGCCCACATGGTTGTGCACGGCAGTCTGCATCTGCTAGGTTATGACCATATCGAGGATGAGGAAGCCGAAGAGATGGAAGCGCTTGAGCGCGACATCATGCAGGAGCTCGGTTTTGCCGATCCTTATCTGAACGACGAAGAGTAAAGAACCGGATGGTCATCGTCTTGAAACAGCAGATGGCCATCCTTATATAACCCGAACTATTTCAAGTGTGTTCATACGAGTAACCAAGAGAGAAAATGACCGACGATCACCCTAGTACCGGCTCGCCGAAGAAAACCTGGCTCGACAAACTCAGCCAACTCTTCCAGGGCGAGCCAAAAGACCGCAATGATTTGGTAGACGTGATAGCCGATGCCGAAGAGCGCGACCTCATCGATCAGGACACCAAGGACATGATCGAGGGGGTGCTGGAGATCGCCGATCTTCGCGTGCGCGATATCATGATCCCTCGCTCCCAGATGGTAACCATCGAGAAGTCCCAACCGGTGGATGCGATCCTGCCGGTGATCATCGAGTCCGGCCACTCCCGCTTCCCGGTGATCAACGAGGACAAGGATCATGTGGAAGGCATTCTGCTCGCCAAGGATCTGCTCCCCTTCGGGTTTGGCGGCCATCACGCCAGCGAGCCGCTGCAGCTCGAGAAAATCTTGCGCCCCACGGTGATCGTGCCGGAAAGCAAACGGGTTGACCGTCTGCTCAAGGAGTTCCGTGAAGAGCGCTACCACATGGCCATCGTGGTCGACGAATTTGGTGGCGTCTCCGGTCTGGTGACCATCGAAGACATACTGGAACTGATCGTTGGCGAGATCGACGACGAGTTTGACGACATCGAGGATGAGCCGGACGAGATCCGCCGCCTCAGCAAGCGGGTCTTCTCCATCAGCGCCCTGACCGAGATCGAGGATTTCAACGACTTCTTCGGCACCAAATTCAGCGATGAAGAGGTGGATACGGTGGGCGGTCTGGTGATGCACGCCTTCAGCCACCTGCCAAAGAAGGGCGAGGAGATCGAGCTGGACGGCTACCTGTTCAAGGTGATGCATGCCGACCGGCGCCGTCTGCAGCAGCTGCAGGTGAAGATCCCCGAGCACCACGCGGCGGCGCAATCCGAGCCACAATAGGCAGATCCGCTCGATGTGTGAAACAACGCCCCGACCTCGGGGCGTTGTGCTCTCTGCCACCGGCATCGAGGCTCGCCGTTGCCCTGCTTACAGGTTAAGATACCGGCCATTCGACCCCAGTTGCACACCAAGACGAGCACCATCGCCCGTGAGATTATCCCCTGTTACTTCCAAAATTCTGTTAAGCCTCAGTGCATTGGCCTCTGGTGCCATCGCCGTGCTGGCCTTCTCCCCCTTCGGCTACTGGCCGCTGGTGATCCCCTCCCTGCTTGGCCTCTACGCCCTGCTGGACAAAGCCACGCCGAAACAGGCCGCCTGGCGCGGTTTTGGCTACGCCATGGGACTCTTTTTACCGGGGCTGTGGTGGATCCATGTCAGCATGACCGAGTTTGGCGGCATCCCGCTGCCGGTCGCCTTCGTCCTGCTGGCCGGGCTCTCCGCCTATCTGGCCCTCTACCCGACGCTCGCCTGCTGGGCCTTCGCCCGCTTCTTTGGCGGCCGTCACTGGAGCCGCTGGCTGCTCGCCTTCCCGGCTCTGTGGTTAGTGGCTGACTGGCTACGTGGCTGGGTGATGACCGGTTTCCCCTGGCTCTGGTTTGGTTACAGCCAGATCGACGGCCCGCTCAAGGGATTTGCCCCCATTCTCGGGGTGCAGGGCATCACCCTCGCCCTGTTGCTGTCCGCCTCCGCTATCTGGCTGGTGTGGAAATCCCGCTCCCCGCTCTGGCTGGCGGTGCCTGCCCTGCTGGTGGCAGGTGCTCACGGTCTGATGCAGCTCAACTGGGTTACCCGTGGTGAGCCGGTCAAGGTGGCACTGGTGCAGGGCAATATCGCCCAGTCCCTCAAGTGGGATCCGGAGGCGCTGGCCCCCACGGTGCGCACCTATCAGGACTTGAGCCGCGAGAATCAGGATGCCGACATCATCGTCTGGCCGGAGTCGGCGATCCCGGCCATCGAGAAGGCGATGGGCCCCTATCTGGAGAATCTGGACAAGGCGATGAAGGTGAACGATACCGGCCTGCTGGCTGGGATCATTCACTACGACGAGCAGCAACAGCGCTTCTACAATACCGTGCTCGGCATGGGGGTGCAGGATGCGGATGGCAAGGAGTCCTACTTCTACAACCACTCCAACCGCTACAACAAATACCACTTGCTGCCCATCGGCGAGTTCGTGCCATTTGAAGATCTGCTGCGCCCCATCGCCCCCTTCTTCAACCTACCGATGTCCTCTTTCAGCCGGGGTGACGAAGTACAGCCAAACCTGATCGCCAAGGGGCTCAAGTTTGCCGCCGCCATCTGCTACGAGATCATCTTCCCGGAGGAGGTACGCCGCAACGTCAATGCCGATACCGACTTCCTGCTGACCGTCTCCAACGACGCCTGGTTCGGCACCAGCATCGGCCCCTGGCAACATATGGAGATCGCCCGGATGCGCGCGCTGGAGCTGGCTCGCCCGCTGCTGCGCGACACCAACACCGGTATCACTATCGTTACCGACATCGACGGCAGCATTATCGGCCAGATCCCGCAGTTTGAAGCGGGCGTGCTGCGCAGCGAGGTTCGTCCCGCCCACGGCGAGACCCCCTACCTGCGCTTTGGCAGCTGGCCCCTCTATGGCCTGACCGTGCTGCTGCTGGGTCTGGCGCTGGCGCTGCGCCCCAAGGCTCACCCCTGGGCCCGCGAGCTGTAATGGCCATCCGCAATCCCTGATAAACAACGAGGCGCCCACAGGCGCCTCGTTTTTTTACGACAGCTAATCACGTATCTTTTTGCAGGCAGCAGATCACATAGCCGTAACTGCCCAGATATTGGCGGTGGATGGCCACTTCCCGGCTCAAGTCCTGCCAGGCGGCACTCTCCCCAAGCTCGTCTCGATAGCGCACCAGATTGACCTCGATAGGGTCCAGATAGTTGTTCCAGGCGCTCATCGGTAACGGTGTGTGTGACAGGCAGCGGTAGCCTGCCGCTTGTACCGTCTCAAGCAGGCCCGCCAGCGTCTGCATGGCGGGGTAATCCTGCTGCCAGAATGCCAACGCCTCCTCGGGCGGGTTATCGGTCAGCCAGACCGCATCACTCAGCACGATGCAAGCCTGTGGGCTCGCGAGCAGCGGACGCCACGCCTTCAGTGCATTGGCAACCCCCATCACGTAAGCGCTCCCCTCTGCCCAGATGAGGTCGGCCGGGGCCAGATCGTCCGGCAGTGCCGCCATGTTGGCGCAGAGGGTGGAGACATGCTCAAAGCCCGCTGCACGGGCGGAGTGCGCCACGGCGGCCAGTGCATCCTCTTCCAGATCGATGGCCACAATGTCGGCATCGGTCACCTGAGCCAGCGCCATGGTCGAGGCACCGCGCCCGCAGCCCATGTCGAGGATCCGGCGCGGCCGGATGGGCAAGGCGGCAAACTGCTGCTGGGTGAAGGCGCGATCCCCCGGCCCCCAGTAACTCATGCCATCCAGCAGCTGGATAAAGTCCTTGATGTAACGCTCATGTTCATTCATGTCTTTGCTCAACCATTGCAAGTGGTAGCGATCTTTCTCGCTAAAACCCTGTTTCATCACCCACGCGAAGTAGGCCTCCGGTGCCTCGCGCTGCAGTTGCAGCTGCCAGGCCTTGAATTCCTCACCAGAGCGCGGGCGCAGCCCTGCCAGATCCGCCAACAGATCCCGGGCACGCTGCATCCGCGCCAGCTCCTCATCCAGCTCCCTGACCCGGGCCTGCAATGCTGCTTGATCTATCTCGCCAACCAGACAGGCGAGGCACTGATTGAGGCTGAGACCACCCGCCTGCAGGGCCTGCACCATCTGCAGTCGCTGCAGATCCCCCTCGTCATAGTGGCGATAACCGTTGGCGGCCCGGGTGCCGACAATCACCCCCAGCTTCTCGTAATAGAGCAGGGTGGAGCGGGCGAGGCCGCAGCGGCGGGCCAGTTCGGATATTTTCATGGCAATCACTCACGGTGCGGGCCCTCAGGTGACCCGATAGAGACGAGCTTAAACTGTAAAGCTATAGACAGGTCAACGCCCTTTTCCAGAGATCTGCCAACAAAAACGGCCACCCGAGGGTGGCCGTTGTCAGCGCTATCTGTGATAAAGCGGCGATAGAGCAGCGATGCTACCGGCTCAAAGACCGGCTGCCTCCAGATGCTCCACCAGCAGCTGCACGCTGCGGTTGCCGCGCCACTCGTTGACGTCAAGCCGGTAGACAAGCCGCACCCGCTTCACCGAGGCATCGGGCCAGCGCTTGAGATCGACGCCAAAGGCGATGGCATCCACCGCGTGACCGGAATCGGTTGTCAGCATCATTTTGAGGTGCTTCTCCCCCACCAGCCGCTGCTGCACCAGCACGAACTCGCCGTCGAACAGCGGCTCGGGGAAGGCCTGACCCCAGGGGCCGGAGGCGCGAATAAGCTCCGCCAGCTCGAGGTTGAGCTCGTCTGGCAACAACTCGCCATCGGTGAGCAGCACCCCGGTCAAAAGCTCCAGTGTCACCAGCTCACTGATGACCGCCTCAAAGGCCCGACCAAACGCCTCAATGTTGGCCTTGGGGAGGGTCAACCCCGCCGCCATGGCATGGCCGCCAAACTTGCCCATCAGGCCCGGATGGCGGGTATCGAGCAGTTCCAGCGCATCGCGCAGGTGCACGCCGGGGATGGAGCGGCCGGAGCCCTTGAGCTCGGTCTCGCTGCTCTCGGCAAACGCGATGACCGGGCGGTAGTACTTCTCCTTCACCTTGGAGGCCACCAGCCCCACCACCCCCTGATGCCACTCGTTGCGGTGCAGCACTATGCCCGACGGCACCTCGCCATCGCGAAACCGGATCTGCTCCAGAGTGGCGAGGGCCTCCTGCTGCATCCCCTGCTCGATCTCCTTGCGCTCCTGATTGAGGCTGTCCATCTCGGCCGCAAGCTGGCGCGCCAGATTGAGATCATCGCAGAGCAGACAGGCGACCCCGAGCGACATGTCATCGAGGCGCCCTACCGCATTGAGGCGTGGCCCCAGTGCAAAACCGAGGTCGGCGGCGGTGAGGCGGCGACCATCACGACCAGACACATCCACCAGCGCCTGAATGCCGGGGCGACAACGGCCGGCCCGGATCCGCTGCAACCCCTGATGGACCAGAATGCGGTTGTTGCCATCGAGCGCCACCACGTCGGCGACCGTGCCGAGGGCCACCAGATCGAGGTAATCCGCCACATTGGGGGCTCGCAACCCTTGCCGCTCGTACCAGCCGAGCTGACGCAGATGGGTGTTGAGGGCCGCCATCAGGTAGAAGGCTACCCCCACCCCGGCCAGGGATTTGGAGGGGAAATTGCAACCATGCTGGTTCGGATTGACGATGGCATCGGCATCAGGCAGCTCCTGACCCGGCAAATGGTGATCGGTAACCAGTACCTGCATGCCGGCCGCCTTGGCTGCCGCCACCCCGGCGATGCTGGAGATGCCGTTATCCACCGTGATCAGAAACTCGGCGCCACGGGCCACCGCCAGCTCGACAATTTCGGGGGTAAGGCCGTAGCCAAACTCGAAGCGATTGGGCACCAGAAAATCGATGTGGCGCCCCCCCATGGCGCGCAGGGCCAGCACGCACAGCGCCGAACTGGTGGCACCATCGCAGTCGAAGTCGCCGACGATAAGGATCCGTTTCTGGGCGGTCAGGGCATCCGCCAGCAGCGGCACCGCCTGTTCCATGCCATAAAGGCGCTGGGGCGGCAACAGCTGGCTGGCGCTGCGCTCCAGCAGGGCGGGATCCTCTACGCCACGGCTGGCGAAGATTTGGCGAAGCAGGGGATGCAGGGTGGCAGGCAGATGGGAATCATCAACTCGCGGACGACGACGGATTTGCAGGGACATCAATATGATCCAGTATCTTGAGCAGTTGTTCGGGGCTCTGATACCCGCGCACCAGATCCCCGTCGGAGGAGACCCAGGCCGGCAGTACCTTGACCCCCAACCATTGGCTCAGGCCAATATTTTGGATAAGGGTCTCACTACATGCCGTTTGAGGCAAATAGGCTTTTAACGGATCATTTTGCAGCAGGGGATCGCTACACCAGTCGGCGGCCCGTTCGGCGTGATCAATCACCGGATAGAGTGCCACGCTCACCCCGGATGCCTGCAAGTGTTGCAAGGTGCCGGAGAGCTGACGGCGCTTTGCGTCCTGCTCGCCGAGAAACAGCGCAACCCGGTGACGCTCATCCCGGGCCTTGAGCACGATGGGGGCATGGGCCACCTGTGCCAAGCCAAGTCGGCGCTGCTCGCGCATACCCGAGATGGTCAGGTTCTTCATGTCGCGGGTCATATCCAGCATGACCCCCTGCACCACATAATCCCCTTTGGCATCGCTGTAGAGCACCCCCTGCGAGGTGCCCAGCATATACAACCCCGCGATCGGGGTCGGTTCAACCAGATAGACGGGGACCCCCAGCCGGGCTGTGATGGTCTGTTTCAAGGCTTGGGTATCCATCCCCGCTCTGGCAGCAAATGTGCACAAAAGCATCATTCCCAGTAGTAAATACTTCACTTGTTTACTCACGTGGTATGAATGAATCGACCCAGCAAACTACAGCAGCACAGCTCATCATTCAACCAGCTACTTACCAAAAAATTAATATCACTTTGTACCAAAAAAATGGCTCCCCCCGATTGCCAAGGACTCATAACGCCCGCAAGCTAGTCAGGACGACAGGAACAACGCGGCTTAGCCTCTGTTTTTCCTGACAAGAGTTCGCCCTTTGGCAAGGGTAATCAACGCGCTATCTTGTTTAATTTCGGAGGAAATAATGAGTCTGATTCAAGAATTCAAAGCCTTTGCCGCCCGCGGCAACGTCATCGATATGGCGGTCGGTATTATCATTGGTGCCGCCTTCGGCAAAATTGTCTCCTCTTTTGTCGGTGACGTGATCATGCCGCCCATCGGCCTGATCCTGGGCGGCGTGGACTTCAGCGACCTGGCGGTCACCCTGAAGGCCGCAGAAGGTACAACACCCGCCGTGGTCATCGCCTATGGCAAGTTCATCCAGACCATCATCGACTTTCTGATCATCTCTTTTGCCATCTTCATGGGACTGAAGGCCATCAACACCCTCAAGAAGAAGCAGGAAGAGGAAGCCGCCGCCCCGGCAGGCCCGACCAAGGATCAGGAGCTGCTGACCGAGATCCGTGATCTGCTGAAATCCCAGCAAGGGAAATAAGCGCCATCTCCTGTCGTGTAGAGATAAAAAAACCGCCTGCTGGCGGTTTTTTGTTTTTGGGAGGCCAGCCACTCAGGCTCTGGGGTGGTGCTCCCCGTGCAGCGCCTTGAGTCGCTCGTTGGCCACATGGGTGTAGATCTGGGTGGTGGAGAGATCCGCATGGCCCAGCAGCATCTGTACCACTCGCAGGTCGGCGCCGTGGTTGAGCAGATGGGTGGCAAAGGCGTGGCGCAAGGTATGGGGGGATAGCTCGCCGTTAATCCCGGCCCGCTGCGCGTAAAGCTTGATGCGGTGCCAGAAGGTCTGGCGGGTCATCATACGGGCCTGCTTGGAGGGGAAGACCACATCCGAGCTGGTGCCCCCCAGCAGCAGGGTACGGGCCTCCCGGTAGTAACGCTCCAACCAGTGCATCGCCTCCTCGCCCATCGGCACCAACCGTTCCTTGTTGCCCTTGCCCACTACGCGCACCAAGCCCTGACGCAAACTGACATGCTCGGCGGTGAGCCCCACCAGCTCGGAAACCCGCAGCCCGGTGGCGTAGAGCAGCTCCAGCATCGCCTTGTCCCGCAGCTCCAGCGGGTCATCCACCAGCGGCGCACTCAAGAGTGCCTCCACTTCCGCTTCGCTTAAATCTGAGGGTAGTTTTTTCGGCAGCTTGGGCCCCTCCAGCAGCACGGTCGGATCATCGCTGCGCAGCTTCTCGCGGTTAAGGTACTGGTAAAAGCGGCGCAGGGCCGACAGGAAGCGGGCGGTGCTGCTCGCCGCAAACTGGTGATCGACCCGCCAGGCGAGGTAGTGCTGGATCTCGTCCATTCCCGCCAGCAGCAGCGAGCTCCCCTGCTCGTCGAGCCAGAGGGAGAACTTCTCCAGATCGCTGCGATAGGAGCTGACCGTGTTGTCAGACAATCCCCGCTCCAGCCAGAGGGCGTCGAGAAAGGGTTCAATCAGGGGATGGGGGTCGGGTTTGCTCATGGTGCGCTGCAATCAAGGGAAAGATGGCCCATTGTAACGCGCCAACTCCTTGGAAAGACAAGGCACTTTCATTGGAAAGGTAAGGCTCGTTTGCCACGCCCCTTGCCGGGCGGTGAAGGTCGAATGGCAATCTGCTAGACTGGCGCCCTCCCCTTACGTTACCCATCGTGTTGCCAACATGGCGCAGCCCACACGAGCATGCGAGAACGCGCCAAAGCACGCGAGAAAGCGCCAACAGAGAGAAGAGCGATGAAGATTGGTCTGTTTTACGGTTCCACCACCTGCTACACCGAGATGGCTGCCGAGAAGATCCGCGCCCTCATCGGCCCCGAGCTGGTGGATATTCACAATATCAAGGATGTCTCCCTACGCCTGATGGAGGATTACGAGATCCTGATCCTCGGAATCTCCACCTGGGATTTTGGCGAACTGCAGGAGGACTGGGAGTCCCGCTGGGAAGATATCACCGATCTCCATCTGGAGGGACGCATCGTGGCCCTGTTTGGCCTCGGCGATCAGCTCGGTTATGGCGAATGGTTCCAGGACGCCCTCGGCATGCTGCACGACCAGCTGGTGCCAAAAGGAGTCAAGCTGGTGGGCTACTGGCCCAACGAAGGGTACGAATTCGATGCCTCCAAGGCACTGATCGACGATGGCCGTCACTTCGTCGGGCTGGCCCTCGATGATGCCAACCAATATGACCAGACCGATCCGCGCATCGAGCAGTGGGTCGAGCAGATCCTGAGCGAAATCCACGCCCTGCTCTGATCTTTCCCACGTTTTGGCAAAACGACCCTGAGCGCCTGGCCCTGGCCGCCGGGCGCAGTTATCGCACCGATTTTCTCAATCGGTATCATCGCATGACGCTATAGCGACTTTTTTGTGCTGGTCTGCAACAATGGACTCGACATCCCATAACAATCAGAGCCGGATGTCGGAAGCAAACGGACAGACCAGAAAAGGATATTCTATGACCCCATTCTCCCTGTTGGCCCCCGCCATCGCCCGTGACGTGCTCGATCACGCGCTGGCACTGGGTGCCGATTTCGCCGAGCTGTTTGTCGAGAGCAAGCGCCGCAGCCAGCTCAGCCTGCTCTCCAGCCAGATAGAGAACATCAGCGGCGGCCTCGATTTCGGCATCGGTGTGCGCCTCTGTTACGGCCACAAGGTGCTCTACGGCTACACCAATCTGGCAAGCCGCGACGAGCTGCTGCGCATCGTCACCCTGCTGGCGGCCAAAGACCGCCGCGACCCCGTGGTGACCGCCACCGCCTTCGATTTCACCCGCCTGAGCGATCGCAACCCTGTGGCCCTGCCCTTGTCGGCAGACAAGCTGCTGGAGCAGAAGATCGCCTATCTGCACGCCATGGATGCGGCGGCCCGCGCCGAGAGCGACAAGGTGAGCCAGTTCTCCGGCAACGTGCTGGGCTGGGAGCAGGAGGTGGAAATCTTCAACAGCGAAGGAGTGCAAGTGGCCGATCGCCGCCACTACAACCGCATCATGGCCCAGACCATCGCCATGGAAGGGAGCGAGCAGAGCGTCGGTTACGAGGCCCCCGGCGCCCTGATGGGCTGGGAGCATGCCGATCGCATCGATCCGCGCGATCTGGCGCTCACCGCCACCCGTCAGGCACTGGTGAAACTGGGCGCGGCTCCCTGCCCGAGCGGCACCCTGCCGGTCATAATGGAGAACGGCTTTGGCGGCGTCATCTTCCACGAGGCGTGCGGCCACCTGCTGGAGACCACCTCGGTGGCCAAGAAGGCGTCGGTATTCCACGACAAGATGGGCCAGCTCATCGCCAATCCGGTGGTCAATGCGGTGGATGAAGGGCTGCAAGGCAATGCCTGGGGCTCCATCAACGTCGATGACGAGGGGATGGCGACCCAGCATACCCAGCTCATCAAGGACGGCGTGCTGACCGGCTTTCTGGTGGACAGAATGGGCGCCCTCAAGACCGGTTACGCCCGCACCGGCTCCGGGCGGCGCGAATCCTACAAGTACGCCCCCACCTCGCGCATGCGCAACACCTATATCGAACCGGGCAACCACAGCCTCGACGATATGCTGGCCACCGTCGAACATGGCATCTACGCCAAGAAGATGGGGGGCGGCTCGGTACAGCCCGGCACCGGCGAGTTCAACTTCAACGTGCAGGAGGCCTACCTCATCGAGCACGGAAAAATCACCAAACCGCTCAAATCAGCCACCCTGATCGGTACCGGCCCGCAGGTGCTGAAAGAGATCTCCATGGTGGGCCGCAATCTGGCGCTGGCCGCCGGTATGTGCGGCTCTGTCTCGGGCTCGGTCCCCACCTCGGTGGGCCAGCCGGCGCTGAAAGTAGACAACATTCTGGTGGGAGGGAACGCCTGATGAGCCAACTTGACATGAACCAACTGCTCACCCGCCTGCTCGACAAGGTGGCCGACCTCGGCGCCGAGGCAGACATCATCGCTAATCAGGAGAAGGCCTTCTCCCTCAAGGCAGACAAGGGCGAGCTGGGTGAATACAAGGTCACCAGCAGCCAGCAACTCGGTATTCGCCTGATCAAAGAGGGCCGAGTCGGCATCGCCTACTCGGAATCCCTCGATGAGCTGGCGCTGGATGCCATGCTGCAGGATGCGCTCGATGCCAGCCGCTTTGCCAAGGTGGATCCGGATCAGCGCATCTCGGTGGCCAATAGCCGGATCACCACAGATTGCGCCGAGATCAACCAGCCCGATACCACGCCGGTTGAGGAGAAGATCGCCCTGGCCCTGCGCCTCGAATCAGACATGCTGGCCATGCCCGATGTGAGCGGCGCCCCCTACAACAGCTTCTTCGAAGGGGAGAGCCAGCTCTGGCTCGCCAACAGTCAGGGCACCCTCTGCCAGCACGGCGAGTTCAGCGTCGGCTGCTACACCTCGGCGCTGGTGGAACGGGATGGCCGCCAGTCGATGCACTCGCAGGGGCAGTATGGCCGTCGCTTCGACGAGCTGGACAGTCAGGCCCTGATCGAGCAAATCTACGCCATCGCCGATGGTCTGCTGCCCGGTGAAGCGGTGCCGAGCGGTCGCTACAGCGTCATCTTTAGCACCAACTGCTTCGCCAGCCTGTTTGGCTGCTTTCAGGGTGTGCTGTCGGGCAAGTGGGCCCAACAAGGGATCAACCCCTGGCGCAGCAAGGTCGGCCAGAGCGTGGCGTCACGCTGGCTCACTCTGGAGAGCATGGTCTATATGCCGGGCGGTATGAACATCAAGGCGTTTGATGGCGAGGGGGCGGCCAGCTCGGATCTGCTGCTGATTGGCGAAGGGGAGCTGAAGACCCTGCTCCACAACAGCGCCACCGCCCGCCACTTTGGCGTCGCCAGCAACGGCTCGGCCGCCCGCGGCGCTCGCAGCGCCCTCGATGTGACCGCTCGCCATCTGGTGTTCGGCGCGGGCCCTCACTGTGAAGCGGAGGTGCAGAGCGGTGACTATCTGGAGCTGGTCAAGCTGGACGGCCTGCATTCGGGTGCCGATGCGGTCAGCGGCGACTTCTCCTTTGGCGCGTCAGGATTCCTCTGTCGTGATGGCGTTCGCCTGCAGCCGGTGCGCGGCATCACGGTAGCAGGCAACTTCTACCGCCTGCTGGGCGAGCTGGAAGCGGTCGGGGATACCCTGCACCACAACGACGGCAAGGGCTTCTACGCCCCGCAGATCCGTTTTGGCGGCCTCTCCGTCGCGGGCAAGTAAACGCCCCGACGAAACCTGCAAGCAAGAAAAAGGCGCCTGATGGCGCCTTTTTCTCGTTATCTCGTCCGCCTTGAGGCCTGACTCAGGGCGAGAGCGGCTCGCGATGATACTCGGCGCAGCCGCATTCGGGGCAGGTATCGAGCTGCTGGGGATGCAGCACGGTATGGCGCCAGCCGCATTGGTCGCACACCATGACCCCGAGCCCTACCCAATCGCCCGCTTCGTAAACACCCTTGTGCTCCAGCTCGTCGGCCAGCTCGCGCCACTCCACCTGAGCGCGGTCGGTCACATCCGCCAGCCAGGACCAGGCGGTATCTTTGAGGGCCAGCATAAAGGCAGACTCCTCCACCTGCTCATCCTTGCGCCCCTCGTCATAGTTGCCCAGATCCCGCTTCACATACTCGGCGATCAGCGCCAGCTCGTCCTGAGTGAGGTCACTGGCTGCCTCCAGATAGGCCTGAACGCGGGCAATCATCCGGTTGAGGCGCTCCCCCTGGAACTCTTCAGTCTCTTGCCACTGTTTTTGCAGCTCGGCAATGAAGGCTTCGTACCCTTTTTGACGTTTGTCCATGGCTCTAACTCCTCTACTAAACCCTGATCTGGCCCGGCTTAAGGCCCAAGGGACGCTGGCGGTTGTTGCCGCCGCAGGATATGGGTATTCTATTGCGATTTCCCAGCTGATTTATCTATTCATTTCACAGATCCGGATGTCACCAATGCAAGAGCAATACGTTCCCCAATCAATCGAACCAGCAGTGCAAAAGCACTGGGATGCCAAGAAAACCTTCAAGGCCGTGGAGAAGGTAGACAAGGAGAAGTTCTACTGCCTGTCCATGTTCCCCTATCCGTCTGGTCGACTACACATGGGGCACGTTCGTAACTACACCATAGGTGATGTGATCTCCCGTTATCAACGCCTCAATGGCAAGAACGTGCTGCAACCCATAGGTTGGGATGCATTCGGTCTGCCGGCCGAGAACGCCGCGATCAAAAACAATACCGCACCGGCGCCCTGGACCTACGAAAACATCGAATACATGAAGAACCAGCTGAAGATGCTGGGTCTGGGTTATGACTGGGATCGTGAAGTCGCCACCTGCAAACCGGATTACTACCGCTGGGAGCAGTGGTTCTTCACCAAGCTCTACGAGAAGGGTCTGGTCTACAAGAAGACCTCCTCCGTCAACTGGTGCCCGAACGACATGACAGTGCTGGCCAACGAGCAGGTAGTCGACAACTGCTGCTGGCGCTGTGACACCCCGGTGGAACAGAAAGAGATCCCCCAGTGGTTCATCAAGATCACCGACTACGCCGAAGAGCTGCTCAACGACATCGACAATCTGGAAGGCTGGCCGGAGATGGTCAAGACCATGCAGCGCAACTGGATTGGCCGCTCCGAAGGGGTCAACATCAGCTTCAATATCGAGGGTCAGGCTGAGCAGCTGGAGGTCTATACCACCCGTCCGGACACCTTCATGGGCGTCACCTATGTCGGTATCGCTGCCGGTCACCCGCTGGCGCTGCAAGCAGCCCAGAACAATCCTGAGCTGGCCGCCTTTATCGAAGAGTGCAAGAACACCAAGGTAGCCGAAGCGGAACTGGCTACCATGGAGAAAAAGGGCATGGCCACCGGCCTCTACGCCATTCACCCGCTGGATGGCCGCAAGGTACCGGTCTGGGTAGCCAACTTTGTGCTGATGAACTACGGCACCGGCGCCGTGATGGCGGTTCCGGCCCACGATCAGCGTGACTTCGAGTTCGCCACCAAATATGGCCTCGACATCAAGGCTGTGATCAAGCCGGTTGATGGCGACGTCGACGTGAGCGAAGCCGCTTACACCGAGAAGGGCGTGCTGTTCAACTCCGGCGAGTTCGACGGTCTCGACTTCCAGGGCGCCTTCGATGCCATCGCCAGCAAGCTGGAAGGGCTCGGCAAGGGCAAGCGCACCGTCAACTACCGTCTGCGTGACTGGGGCGTCTCCCGTCAGCGCTACTGGGGTGCCCCCATCCCGATGCTGACTCTGGCTGATGGTACCGTGGTGCCGACTCCGGAAGACCAACTGCCGGTACTGCTGCCGGAAGATGTGGTGATGGATGGTATCCAGAGCCCGATCAAGGCCGACGCCGAGTGGGCCAAGACCACCTACAACGGTCAGGAAGCGTTCCGCGAGACCGATACCTTCGACACCTTTATGGAGTCCTCCTGGTACTACGCGCGCTACTGCTCTCCGGACTACGACAAGGGCATGCTGGATCCGGCTGCTGCCAACCACTGGCTGCCGGTGGATCAGTACATCGGCGGCATCGAGCACGCCTGTATGCACCTGCTCTATGCCCGCTTCTTCCACAAGCTGCTGCGTGATGCAGGCCTCGTGAACAGCGACGAGCCGTTCAAGCGCCTGCTCTGCCAGGGCATGGTGCTGGCCGACGCCTTCTACTACAAAGACGAGAAGGGCGGCAACGTCTGGGTCAGCCCGACCGACGTCAAGGTAGAGCGTGACGAGAAGGGTCGCATCACCAAGGCCATCGACAACGAAGGCCGTGAGGTAATGCACTCCGGCATGACCAAGATGTCCAAGTCCAAGAACAACGGCATCGACCCGCAGCTGATGGTCGAGCGTTACGGCGCCGATACCGTCCGTCTGTTCATGATGTTCGCCTCTCCGGCCGAGATGACTCTGGAGTGGTCCGACTCCGGCGTAGAGGGTGCCCAGCGCTTCCTGCGTCGCCTGTGGCGCGTCACCTTCGAACACGTTTCCGGTGGCGCCGTTGCCGCACTCGATGTCGCTGCTCTCACCAACGAGCAGAAAGCGGTACGCCGTGAACTGCACAAGACCATCGCCAAGGTGAGCGATGACGTGGGTCGCCGTCAGACCTTCAACACCGCCATCGCCGCCATCATGGAGCTGATGAACAATCTCTCCAAGCTCGGCAACGACGAGCAGGACCGCGCCCTGATGCAGGAAGCGCTGGAAGCTGTGGTAGTCATGCTCTACCCCATCACCCCGCACATCGGCTTCGAGCTGTGGAAGATGCTGGGCAAGGGCGACGACATCGATCACGCAGTCTGGCCGGTGGCCGATGAAGCGGCCATGGTCGAGACCGAGAAGCTGGTGGTGGTGCAGATCAACGGCAAGATGCGCGGCAAACTGACCGTGCCGGCCGAGATCAGCCAGGCTGATGTCGAGAAGCTGGCGATGGCCGATGCCTCCGTGCAGAAGTTCACCGACGGTCTGACCGTGCGCAAGGTGATCTATGTACCTGGCAAGCTGCTCAATATTGTCGCTAACTAATTGGCTGCCAACTGATTGGTTACCAACTGATCATTGCCAATCTGTAACAGCAAACGGATGATAACGGCGGGCCCTGCGCCCGCCGCTTTCCCTTAATGCAAAGAGGATTTTCTATGGGCACCATCTTCACCCGCTGGATGGCCATCGTGCTGGCTGGTCTGCTGCTGCAAGGCTGCGGCTTTCACATGCGCGGCAACGGCATTCCGAGCGAGCTGATGACCATGAAGGTCGTGGGCGACAACAAGAGCGACTTCTACCGGATGGTTACCACCCGCCTGAAGGCCTCTGGCGTGACCCTGGCCGACAAGGAGGGCATTCCGGTGCTCACTCTGGGCGGCGTAGGCAGCACCAGTCAGGTCGCCTCGGTCAACGCGCTGGGGACGGACACCGAATATGTGCTGGGCTTTGGTACCCAGTTCACCATCTCGGTACCGGGCAAGCCGACTCAGGTCTTCCCCATCAACTTCAACCGCAGCTTCCTCAACAAGCCGGATGCAGCGCTCGCCTCCTCCCGTGAGCAGGAGCAGCTCAACCGCGAGATGCAGGAGCAGGCGGCCAATCAGGTGATTCGGCAGTTGAGTCAGGTCAGCTTCTGATGCGGATCTACCCGGAACAATTTGGTGACCACCTCAAAGCAGGGCTTCGGCCCTGCTATCTCGTTTTTGGCGACGAGCCCCTGTTGCGACTGGAGGCCATCGATGCCATCCGTCAGGTCGCCCGCAAGCAGGGTTTCGATGAACGCCACACCTTCGTGGTGGAGCAGGGGCTGGACTGGAATCAGGTCTACGATGCCTGTCAGGCCATGAGCCTCTTCTCCGCCCGCCAGATCATCGAGCTGGAGCTGCCCGCCAAGGTGGACAAGGATCTCGCAGCCCGTATCAGCGAAATCGGCAAGCAGCTTCGTCCCGACCTACTGCTGGTGCTGAGTGGCGGTCGCCTCAACCAGACCCAGATGAAGGCAGCCTGGTTCGACAAGCTCTACCAGATTGGCACCTATGTGCCGGTCAACCATCCGGAGCCCAAGTTTTTCCCGCGCTGGATGAGCGCCCGTTTTGCGCGTTTCGGCCTCAAGGCGCTGCCGGATGCCATCAACTTCATGTGCCACTCCTACGAGGGCAACCTGCTGGCCGCCAGTCAGGAGATCGAGAAGCTGACCCTGCTCTCGCCGCCCCAGCCCATCAGCGTCACCTATCTGCAAGAGACCATTATCCGCCACGCCCACTTCACCCCGTTCCAGCTGGTCGATACCCTGCTGGAAGGGAAAGTGAACCGGGCTCAGCGCATTCTGGCCGCCCTGCGGGCCGAAGGCACCGAGCCGGGGATGCTGGCCTGGACCCTCTGCCGCGAGCTGGAACAGCTGACCGAACTGTCGCTGGCGATGCGCAACGGCCAGCCGCTGGGGGAGCACTTCAGCCGCCTGCGCATCTGGCAGAGCCGCCAGCAGCTCATTCAGCAAGCGCTGACCCGACTGCCGTTTGCCAAGTTGCAGCAACTGTGGCAACTGATGGCCCAACTGGACGACGCTCAACGCCGCTTTGATACCGAGCAGGCGTGGCTGATGCTGCAGACCATTGCCCTCGGCTTTCGTGATGGCACCCCGCTGCCGCTGGTGATGGAGAGCAACCCGTGCTGAAGGCGCCCATTGGCCTGCTGGGGGGCACGTTCGATCCTATCCATATCGGCCATCTGCGCCCGGCCATCGAGGCGCGCGATGCCCTCGGGCTGGCCGAGATGCGGCTGATCCCGAACCATATCCCGCCCCACCGCGCCAATCCGTTCTGCTCGAGCGAACAGCGCCTCGCCATGGTCAAACTGGCGGCGGCAGAGAACCACCACTTTGTGGTGGATGAGCGGGAGCTGAGACGAGACAAACCCTCTTACACCATCGATACCCTCATCGAGCTGCGTCATGAACTGCCCGATACGCCGCTCTGTTTTCTGATGGGGATGGATTCCCTGCTGAGCCTGCCAAGCTGGCACCGCTGGCAGGAGCTGCTCGACTATGCCCATCTGGTGGTGAGCGTGCGGCCGGGCTGGCAACCGGATTATCCGACCGAGGTGGCGCAGCTGTTGGCGCGCCATCACACCACAGATGCCAACGCGCTGCATCAGCGTCTGGCCGGTCATATCTGGCTGGCGGACAACCAGCCCATCGAACTGTCAGCCACCCGACTGCGAGCCTTGCTGGATGCGGGACAAGACACCCGCTACCTCTTGCCCGAGTCGGTTGCGCACTATATTGATCAACAGGGGCTCTACCGCGCCAACCGCCGCTAGCCCCTGTCGTAATCCCGCCCCACCCGATGGGAAACGGGAGTGACCATGATATAATCCGCCGCCCTGACGCAAACGCTGCGCGCCGGAATACAGGAGAGACTCATTGCAAGGCCAAGAATTGCATGCCTTTATCATCGACAAGATCGATGACATGAAAGGCCGCGACATCATCACCCTCGATGTACGCGGCAAATCCAGCATTACTGACACCATGATCATCTGTTCCGGCAACTCCAGTCGTCACGTCAGCGCCATTGCCCACCATCTGGCCAGCGAAGCCCGCCACGCGGGTCTGGATCTGCTGAGCGTGGAAGGGCAACTGAGCGGTGAATGGGTGCTGGTAGATATGGGCTCGGTGATCGTGCATGTGATGCAGGATGAACATCGTGACTTCTACCAACTGGAAAAGCTGTGGAGCGGTGCCGCTCAAATGAATACGCAATAAGAGCACAAGTGTAACGACCATGAAGATCCAGTTGATTGCGGTGGGCACCAAGATGCCCGCCTGGGTAGAGCATGGCTTCGAAGAGTATCGTCGCCGCTTCCCCAAAGACATGCCGTTTGAACTCGTCGAGATCGGCGCAGGCAAACGGGGCAAAAATGCCGACATTCCCCGCATCCTGCAGAAGGAAGGGGAAGCCATGCTGGCGGCTGCAGGGCGCTCGCGCATCGTCACCCTCGACATTCCGGGCAAGCCCTGGACCACGGAGCAGCTGGCGACCCAGCTGGAGGCGTGGAAACTCGATGGCCGCGATGTGGCCCTGCTGGTAGGTGGGCCGGAAGGCTTGTCACCCGAGTGCAAGGCTGCCGCTGAACAGAGCTGGTCACTGTCACCGCTCACCCTGCCCCATCCGCTGGTACGGGTAATTGTGGCCGAGAGCCTCTATCGGGCCTGGAGCATCACCACCAATCATCCGTATCATAGAGAGTGAGCCATGCGTCTCTGGAGTCTCACCTCTCATATTCACCCCTATCACAGAGAGTGAACAATGCAGTTCCTGCTCTTATTGCCCCCAAGGGTCTTGAGGTAAAGGCATGCTGAAACAACGCATCGAAATGCGCGATCACAGTGCCGAGGGCAATCTGTTCTTCCGGCGCACCCTGGTAGCCTACATCGGTATCGTCGTGCTGATGCTGGTGCTGCTGGGCAATCTCTATTATCTGCAGGTCGAGTCCTACGACACCTACCAGACTCGCTCCAACTCCAACCGAATCCGCGTGGTGCCGGTGGCACCGCCACGGGGCCTCATCTATGACACCAACGGTGTGCTGCTGGCGGAAAACCGCCCGGTCTACAGTCTGGAAATCGTGCCGGAAGAGACCAAAGATCTCGAAAAAACCGCCGACCAGCTGATCACCCTGCTGGGTCTGCCGGAAGGCACCAAGGAGAAGTTCCTCGCCGAAGTGAAGCGCCAGCGCCGCTTCAAGCCGGTCCCCCTCTACGAGAAGCTGACCGAATATCAGGTGGCCCTCTTCTCGGTCAACCAGCACAACTACCCGGGCGCCAGCATCGAGGCCTACCTCAAGCGCTACTACCCGTTTGGTGACACCCTCACCCATGCTTTGGGCTATGTGGCCAAGATCAACACCCGTGACGTGGAGCGCCTCGAGAAGGAAGAAAAACTCGCCAACTACGCGGCCACCAAGGATATCGGCAAGCAGGGGGTGGAGAAGTATTACGAAGATGAGCTACACGGTGTGGCGGGCTATCAGGAGGTCGAGGTGAACAACCGCGGCCGGATTGTCCGCACCCTCAAGTTCCAGCCGCCTATTCCCGGCAAGGATATCTACCTCAATATCGACGTCCGGATGCAGCTCAAGGCCCAGCAACTGCTGGCTGGTCAGCGCGGTGCCATCGTGATGATGGACCCGAAAACCGGCGCCATCCTGGCCCTGGAGTCGAGCCCGAGCTACGACCCCAACCTGTTCGTGACCGGTATCTCCAGCGCCAACTACTCGGCGCTGCTCAACGATCCGGCGCGGCCACTGGTGAATCGCACCACTCAGGGCATTTATGCCCCTGCCTCCACCGTCAAGCCCATGATGTCCATCATGGGTCTCAACGAGGGGGCCATCACCCCGGGCTACCGCTATTTCGGCGGCCCGAGCTTCTCCATTCCCGGTACCACCAAGAAGTTTCGCGACTGGCGCCGCTGGGGTCATGGCTGGCTCGATGTCTATCGCGCCATCGAGGTCTCGGCAGATACCTACTTCTACGATCTCGCCTATCGAGTCGGCATCGACAAGATCCACAGCTACATGACCAAGTTTGGCTTCGGTCAGTACACCGGGGTCGATCTTTATGAAGAGACCAAGGGGGTCATGCCGTCCCGTGACTGGAAGATGGCCCGTTGGCGCCAGCCCTGGTATCAGGGTGACACCATCTCTGTCGGTATCGGTCAGGGCTACTGGAGCGCCACCCCGCTCCAACTGGCCAAGGCGATCAGCATCCTGACCCAGAATGGTCACGACGTCACCCCGCACCTGCTCAAGAGCACAGCCTCCCAGGCGGGGGTGGTCGATGCCCCCATCAACCCCAATATCGCCCTCAAGCTCAAGAACGACAGCTTCTGGAAAGTGGCGCAGGATGGGATGTGGCGAGTCAACCATGGCAGTGAAGGCAGTGGCCGTCACTCGTTTGCCAAGGCGCCTTACTCCTCAGGCGGCAAATCGGGCACAGCCCAGGTAGTCGGTTTGAAGGAAAATCAGGTTTACAACATCAAGACGGTCAAGGCGGAGCATCGCGATAACGCTTTGTTCGTTGCTTATGCCCCCTTCGAGGCACCCAAAGCGGTGGTAGCTCTGGTACTGGAAAACTCCATCGGAGGTGGTGGTGGTCGAGCTGCATCGCCCATTGCACGCCAGATGCTGGATGCCTATCTGCTGCCCCCTGATCCGCAACTGCCACCGGCACCGGAAAAGCCGTCCCAACCGAGTGAGGTCGCTCCCAATGAGTAATTCTGCCCGCCAGCAGAGCATCTGGTACAAGCTGCATATCGACTTGCCCCTGCTGCTCGGTCTGCTGGCCGTGATGACCCTCTCCATGGTGGTGCTCTACTCCGCCTCCGGTCAGGATATGGACTCCATCGTGCGCCAGCTGGTGCGCGGCGGTCTCGCCTTTGCTCTGATGATCGGCCTGGCCCAGCTGCCCCCCTCCCTCTACGCCCGCTGGTCGGTGCCGCTATTCGCCGTGGTGGTGCTGATGCTGATTGCGGTGGACGTTTTCGGCCACATCGGCAAGGGGGCCCAACGCTGGCTCGATCTGGGCTTTATGAAGTTCCAGCCCTCCGAGGTGATGAAGCTCTCCATGCCGATCATGGTGGCCGCCTGGCTCAGTCGCCACTCGCTGCCCCCCAAGTTCAGCCATGTGGTGATCGCCCTCATCATGGTGCTGCTGCCCACCCTGCTGATCGCCGCCCAGCCTGACCTTGGCACCTCCATTCTGGTGGCCGCCTCCGGCTTCTTCGTCATCTTTCTGGCGGGGCTCAGCTGGTGGCTGATCGGTTTGGCGGTCCTGCTGATGCTGGCCTTTATGCCGGTGCTCTGGTTCTTCCTGATGCACGACTACCAGCGCCAGCGGGTGCTGATGCTGCTCGACCCGGAGAAAGACCCGCTCGGCCGCGGCTATCACATCATCCAGTCCAAGATTGCCATCGGCTCCGGCGGCGTCTTTGGCAAGGGGTGGTTGCAAGGGACCCAGTCCCAGCTGGAGTTTCTGCCCGAGCGCCATACCGACTTCATCTTCGCGGTATTCAGCGAGGAGTTCGGTCTGGTGGGGGTTGCCCTGCTGCTGGTGCTCTACCTCTACGTCATCAGCCGCTGCCTGTTTATCTCGATGCAGGCCCAGAACAGCTTCGAGCGACTACTGGGCGGCGCCATCACCCTCACCTTCTTCGTCTATGTGTTCGTCAACATGGGCATGGTGAGCGGCATCCTGCCGGTGGTGGGGGTGCCCCTGCCGCTGGTGAGCTATGGCGGCACCTCCATGGTGACCCTGATGGCTGGATTCGGTATCCTGATGTCCATCCAGACTCATAGAAGACTGCTCGCCTGATGAGACGGGTTGGATTGCTGCTCTCGCTCGCCACCACGATGGCGACCGCCGCCGTGTCGCCGGATCGGTTGGCCCTGCTCGCCGACCAGCAGCAGGTGCCGCTGGCGGAGCTGCAGGCCGCGGTCGCCCGCGCCCAGTTGCGCCAAGAGGTGCTCGACACCATCAGCAAGCCGTGGGAGGCCAAACCCTGGCATCGCTACCGGCCGCTGTTTGTTACCCCGGAGCGCATCCGTGACGGCCAGCAGTTCTGGCAGCAACATGCCGAGACACTGGCCCGCGCGGAGCAGACCTATCGGGTGCCCGCCTCGCTCATCGTGGCCATCATAGGGGTCGAGACCTTCTACGGTCGCCAGATGGGCCGTCATCCGGTGCTCGATAGCCTCTACACCCTGGGGTTCCACTACCCGGAGCGGGCCAACTTCTTCGCCAAGGAGTTTGCCCAGCTGGTTGTGTTGGCCAAAGAGGAAGGGTGGCAACTCGATACCCTCAAGGGCTCCTATGCAGGCGCCATGGGGATGGGGCAGTTCATGCCCTCCAGCTATCGCCACTACGCCGTCGACTTTGACGGGGATGGCAAGCGGGATCTGTTTGCCAACCCGGTCGATGCCATCGGCAGCGTGGCCAACTATTTTGCCAGCCACCAGTGGCGCTGGGGCGAATCCGTGGTGGAACCGGCCCAAATCGGGTTGATGGCAGTCGAACCTCTACTCAGGCCTGAGCCCGAGCTCACACAACAGTGGTCAGAACTGGCGGCGGCAGGGATTGAGCTCGCCACGCCGCTGGCCCCACAGACGCCGGTCAAGTTACTGGCGTTTGCCCAAGCCGATGGACCGGAATACTGGGTCGCACGGCATAACTTTTATGTGATCACCCGTTACAATCGCAGCCCACTCTATGCGATGGCGGTGTATCAACTTAGCCAAGCCATTCAGGAAGCGTATGCATCTTCGTCACAAACTCCTCCCGCTCAGCCTGAGCTTGTTGCTGGCCGCCTGTAGCAGCCAGCCGGAACAGAGCGCCCCCGTCGAGCCGCAAGCACCGGTCAGCAAGCCACCCGTTATCGAGATCCCGCAAGCCACCGGCGCCATTCCGCGCCCCGAGCCCCTGAGTGCCAGCGGCAACCGGGACTACTGGATCGGCAAGCAGAAGCACGAGGTGTGGCGCGACATCAAACACTACAGCGAAGAGGGCACCGCCAGCTGGTTGTCGCCGGATCTGGACGGCCAGAAGACCGCCAACGGCGATGTGCTGGACAGCAAGCTGTTCAGTGCCGCCCACCGCAACCTGCCCATCCCGAGCTATGTGCGGGTCACCAATCTGGACAACGGGCTGGAGACCATAGTGCGGGTCAACGATCGCGGCCCGTTCAACAGCCCACGTCTGATCGACCTCTCCTACGCAGCGGCCAAGCAGCTGGAGATGGTCGATAGCGGTGAGGCCCGAGTACGGCTGGAGCTGATCAGCGACACTCCGGATCAGATGGTGATCATGGAGCCAATGAAGCCCATCGAAATGACTCCGACCACTCCAGCTGCGGCCTCCAGCACGCTGTCGCAAGATGGTTTTCTGGGTGAACCGACGGCGCTGGCGATGGCCACTCCCGCTGCCGAACCCGCTCCCGTCAAGGCGCCCGCGGCCACACCCGCCAAAGCGGCACCGGTCAAGTCAGCTCCGGCCAAGGCCGCAGCGCCCGCCAGCAGTGGTGATGGCAAGATGATCCAGGTACTGGCCAGCGGCTCCCGGGATCGGGCAGAGGCGATGGGCAAGGTGATGACCCAGCGTTACGGCGTGCCTTACCGGATCGATGCTCATGGCGCCATTTTCCGGGTGCTGATTGGCCCGGTCGCCGCCGACCAGCAGGCAAGTGTGCTGGAAAAAGTACGTCAGGGCGGACTGGAACAGGCCTTTATCGTGCCCTGATCGTCCCCTTTTGCCGCGGATGTGACTAACCGCTTACTCACTGTCATCACGTCGTTTTATGGCGTGATGACAGGGAGTGATGGATAAAAAACCAGTTCTGATCGCCATCTCGGGCTATAACCTGCGGGCGCATCTGGTATAGTTAGGCCCGCATTTTATCCCCATCTGGCTCGCAGGAATTTCAAGATGTCCAAATTTGCCCGTTCAGTTCTTCTGGCCTCACTGATCAGCGTAACCGCCCAGGCCAATACGCCGGTGCCGACACCAACCCCGAATGCCATGCCCATGGTGGTTCCCGCCGCGCCGGAGATCTCCGCCAAGGCCCATATTCTGATCGACTACTACTCAGGTCAGGTGCTGGCCGAGCAGAACGCCGAAGAGCGTCTGCCGCCTGCCAGTCTGACCAAGATGATGACCTCCTACATCATCGGCCAGGAGCTGCTGAAGGGGAACATCAAGCGCACCGACATGGTGACCATCAGCCAGAACGCCTGGTCCAAGAACTACTCCGACTCCTCCAAGATGTTTATCGAGGTGGGCAAGCAGGTCTCTGTCGATGATCTCAACAAGGGCATCATCATCCAGTCCGGCAACGACGCCTGCGTCGCCATGGCCGAATTCCTGGCGGGCAGCACCGACTCCTTCGCCAGCCTGATGAACAGCTGGGCCGCCAAGCTCGGCATGAACGACAGCCACTTCATGAACCCGCACGGTCTGGATGCGGAAGGTCACTACAGTACCGCTCACGATATGGCCCGTCTGGGTCAGGCGCTGATCCGCGACCTGCCGGAGGAGTACAAGATCTACTCCCAGAAATCCTTCGTGTTCAACGGCATCACCCAGCACAACCGCAACCGCCTGCTGTGGGATCAATCCCTGCAAGTGGATGGCATCAAGACCGGCCACGTCAGCCAGGTCGGCTATAACCTGGTCTCCTCTGCCACCAACAACGAAGGCATGCGCCTGATCGCCGTGGTACTGGGCGCCAGCAGCGAAGCCTCCCGCGCCGCCGAGAGCAAAAAACTGCTCACCTACGGCTTTCGCTTCTTCCAGAGCCTGACCCCGTACAAGGCAGGCACCGAGCTGGTCACCCAGAAGATCTGGATGGGCGACAAACCGGAAGTGAAACTGGGCGTCGACAAAGATGTCTCCGTGCTGGTCACCCGCGGTCAGGGCAACAACCTGAAGGCTGACTTCCAGCTCGACAGCGAACTGAAAGCGCCGCTGGCCAAGGGGCAGCGCGTCGGTACCGTGTTCCTGAAACAGGGCGACAAAGAGATCAAGCAGGTGCCGCTGGTTGCCCTGGAAGAGGTGCAGGAAGGTGGCTTGATGAGCCGTCTGTGGGACTATCTGGTACTGCTGGTCACCAGCTGGTTCAAGTAATCCAACGCACAATCCTCACCAAACAGCGGCGCCAACAGGCGCCGCTGCTGTCTGTGACGGACAAAAGCAGTGAATAACCCTGTAAACTGCAGGTTCCGCCTTACCCTGATTTGTGGTAAAAAGCAGCACTTCCATCCTTGTCTGACCGATCCTGGCCTTGATCCCGGTCCGGGCAGCGCCCATATAGTTATGAGCCGTGCCCATATAGACTTGAAATGGCGGCCTCCACGGGCCATCGGCCACTAGCCATCCAAGATGAAGTCATCCCGGTGATGACGCAAAAGGTGAGTAAATGAATACCAAGTTTGATGAACTGCTGGAGTTTCCCTGCAAATTCCCGTTCAAGGTACTCGGCGTTGCCGACCCGGCACTGCCGGAAATGGTGGTTGAAGTGCTGCAGCAGCACGCCCCCGGCACCTACAGCCCGACAGTCCAGCCCAGCTCCAAGGGCAACTACCACTCGGTCCGCGTGACCGTGACTGCCCAGAGCAAAGAGCACATCGAAGCGATGTACCACGCCCTTGGCAAGATCGAGCTGGTGAAATACGTACTGTAATTTCTCTCTCGCCCCGTTCTGCGGGGCGACTGTTTTTGGCCGCAGCACGCCGCGAGGACGCCATGTCATCCCAGATCCCCACCCAGTCCAGCCTGATTGTCAGGCAGCTGGGTCGCCGCCCCTACCAGCCGGTATGGGACGCCATGAAAGCCTTCACCGACAACCGCACCAGCGACACCCCGGACGAGTTCTGGGTGGTCGAGCACGATCCCGTCTACACCCAGGGCCAGGCCGGCAAGGCCGAACACCTGCTCAATCCGGGCAATATCCCGGTGGTGCAGAGCGATCGCGGCGGTCAGGTGACCTATCACGGCCCGGGCCAGCTGGTGCTCTACGTACTGGTGGATGTCCGCCGCTGCAAATTCTCGGTTCGCGAGCTGGTGACCGCGCTGGAGACAGCCATCATCAATACCCTCGCCAAAAGCGATATCCAGGCTTATGCCAAGGCCGATGCCCCCGGGGTCTATGTGAAAAATGACCTTGGCATGGAGGCAAAACTGGCCTCGCTGGGTCTGCGCATCCGCAAGGGGTGCTCGTTCCACGGGCTGGCCCTCAACATCAACATGGACATGACCCCCTTCCTGCACATCAATCCGTGCGGCTATGCGGGCATGGCCATGACCCAGACCAGCGCCCTGGGCGGCCCGCAGAGCGTGGCCGAGGCGCAATCCATTCTGGTGGCCGAGCTGGCTCGCCTGATTGGCTATCAAACAATAACAAACACCGAGAGTGAATCATGAGCAAACCCGTTCGTATGGAGCCGGGCGTCAAGCTGCGCGATGGCGACAAGATGGCCCTGATCCCGGTGAAATTCATGCCGGATCCCAACGAAGAACTCCTTCGCAAGCCGGACTGGATGCGGATCAAGCTGCCCCCCTCCAGCCAGAAGATCGAACACATCAAGAGCACCTTGCGCAAGAACAAGCTGCACTCGGTCTGTGAAGAGGCCTCCTGCCCCAACCTGGCGGAGTGCTTCAACCACGGCACCGCCACCTTCATGATCATGGGCGCCATCTGCACCCGCCGCTGCCCCTTCTGCGACGTGGCCCACGGCCGCCCGCTGGCACTCGATCCGGAAGAGCCGAAGAAGCTGGCGCTGACCATCAAGGAGATGAACCTCAAGTATGTGGTGATCACCTCGGTGGACCGCGACGATCTGCGCGACGGCGGTGCCCAGCACTTCGCCGACTGCATCCGCGAGATCCGCGAGCACAGCCCGCAGACCCGCATCGAGATCCTGACCCCGGATTTCCGTGGCCGGATGGAGCAGGCACTGGAGGTGTTCCGCGAAACCCCGCCGGATGTCTTCAACCACAACCTGGAAACCGCGCCGCGCATGTATCGCGTCGCCCGCCCGGGTGCCGACTACAAGTGGTCGCTGGAGCTGCTGCGCCGCATCAAGGAGATGCACCCCCACGTACCGACCAAATCCGGTCTGATGATGGGCCTTGGCGAGACCAACGAAGAGATCGTCGAGGTGCTCAAGGATCTGCGCGCCCACGGCGTCAACATGCTGACCCTGGGTCAGTATCTGCAGCCGAGCCGCCACCACCTGCCGGTGAAACGCTACGTGCCGCCAGCAGAGTTTGACGAGCTGAAAGATGTCGCCATGGAGCTGGGCTTTACCCACGCCGCCTGCGGTCCTTTCGTTCGCTCCTCCTACCATGCTGATCTGCAAGCCAAGGGCGAAGAGGTCAAATGATCTCGCACGACAGAGTGGCCAAGTAACCGCCACCCTCGCAATAAAAAAGAGCGCCTATTGGCGCTCTTTTTGTTGGTGTCACTGACAGTTGCAGCTTGATGTACTCATCAGCCGTGGTCGAAGATCCCCTGCTGATGCCAGCGTTGCAGCTGGGCCAGCACCCGGGTCTCTCGCGCCGTCCACTGGGGACAGGGCCCCGCCAGCTGGGTCTTGTTGGTCTGCAGCGCCTCGTCGAGGGCAAACCAGCCGGGCACGAAGCCAAGCCGGATCTCGTAGGGCTGCGGCTGCGGGGCCACCAGCTGATCGCCAATCCGGCACAAGTAGTAGAGCGAGCGGATGCAGTAGGCATCGAACCCCGGCTCGCGGGCGGCGCGATATTCACGGGTCTCGCCAAGCAGGCCCCCCACTTCCCGCAGCTCGGCACCGCACTCCTCCAGCAGCTCGCGAGCGAGCGCCACATAGTGGCTCTCCCCCGCTTCAATGCCGCCCCCGGGGAACATCAGATCGCCGTTGACCCGGGAGTGGACCAGCAGCAGCTCGTCGCCACGGGGCACCACGGCACGCACCGTGAGGCGCTCCAGGGTGCGGCCATCGGTACGTACCTCGCCATGAACGAAAGAGAGATCGAACGGATTGGGCCAGCAGCTGGCCGGGGAGAGCGTCGTCATCACTGCCTCAGGGCCGGTAGTTGCCATGCTTGAGCTGCTCGACAATTTCGGCAGCCCGCACATCGTAACCATCCTGCTCTGTCTTGCTCAGGGTGTGGTAGATGCCAAAACGTTTGGCTGAGACCTCGGGGCTATCCTGAAACGATTCGCTCACCTTGCCCCACAGATAGGCCAGCCCATACTGTTTCTGGCCCATATAGAGGGTGCTGAGGGAGGTGAATATGCGGCTGTTCACCTTATCCCCCTCCTGATAGAGGGAGAGGCCGTGCTGCAAGGTGGCAATGGCCTTTTCGGGGTCGCTCTTGGCGTAGATACCACCGAGAGCCAGTTGCAGCTCGGGTTCATCCAGCGCCTTGGTGCCTTCCAGCGCCATAAACTGCTGACGAGCCAACTCGTTGGTGTTGTTGGTCCAGTGCCAGAGCAGCAGGTAGGGATCTTGTGAATTGCGGGTCGCCGCATCGAGCTGGGCCAACTGATCCCCGGCCGCCAGCATGCCCTCGACCCGTGGACTCTTCTGCTCGCGGGCATTCTTGTACTCGATGTTGGTGGAGCGCTCGGCACATTTGAGATAGCGCTCAAGGTTACGCATCAGCTCATACTTGCGCCGATCCGTCCCCTCTTCCTTGAGATAGAAGCGACTGCGGATCACATCGGTACGCTCGTAGCGGCACCAGCCATCGTCCACCAGATCCTGGCAGAGCTCGGGATGATTGCCACAGATGTTGTGGATCCGATCGTCATTGCAGCCAGCCACGGCAAGGCCGACGGAAAGCACGATGAAGGTCTGTCGCAGGGGGAAATTGGCCATGGTTCACATCTTGTTGGTAACGCGGGTTGGTAACAACTGGCGCCTTTACGGGCCACCTCCGGCTAGCAAACCGGTTACATATCCATTACAATGCGCGCGCCATATAAGGCCGCGACTGCAGAATAATATAACGAAATATACACCCCTACACTGATCTGCATTCGACGAATTTTCTATTTACACCAACAACGTGAAATAAAGGATCTGGTCAATGACCCACGAGCACTACTTGCAAGCGTGGCAGGAGAGCCAGGAGCTCGCCGAAGCCATGCAGCCCTTGATTGGTCGCCTCTACCGACAACAAGGGGTCGAGATCACTCTCTACGGCCGCCCGCTGCAAAACGCCTCCACCATCGATATCCTCAAGGCCCACCGGGTCGTCCGCCGCCACCAGGGCGCCCCCCTCCCCATCCAGCAAAGCTTCCCCCTGCTTCAGGCCATCGTGGCCCTCAAACCCACCGCCGCCGAGGTTGACCTTGGCAAGCTGGCAGTCGGCTACTGGCAGGATCATCAGGATGAGGCAGGGATCGAGGACTATCTGCAAGCGCGACTGGCACCGGCCCTTGGCCGCAGCCAGATGCCGCAGCCGACAGACGTGGTGCTCTACGGCTTTGGCCGTATCGGCCGCCTGCTGGCCCGCCTGCTGATCGAGCGCACCGGCGCCGCCAATCCGCTGCGCCTGCGCGCCATCGTGGTACGTGGCGGTCGCGACGGAGATCTGGAGAAACGTGCCAGCCTGCTGCGCCGCGACTCGGTGCATGGCCCCTTCAACGGCTCCATCGAGGTGGATGTGGAGCGCAGCGCCATCATCGCCAACGGCACCTTCATTCAGGTGATCTACGCCAATAGCCCGGCCGACATCGACTACACCGCCTACGGTATTCACGATGCGCTGATCGTCGACAACACCGGCGTCTGGCGTGACGAGGCAGGCCTCTCCGAGCACTTGAAGGCGCGCGGTGCTGGCAAGGTGTTGCTGACTGCCCCCGGCAAAGGGGAGATGAAGAACGTGGTGTTCGGGGTCAACCATGAGGTGATAGGCCCCGATGACAGGATCATCTCTGCCGCCTCCTGCACCACCAATGCCATCACCCCGGTGCTCAAGGTAATGCAGGAACGGTACGGCATCCGCCACGGCCACGTGGAGACGGTCCACTCCTACACCAACGATCAGAACCTCATCGACAACTATCACAAAGGCGAGCGCCGCGGTCGCAGTGCAGCCCTCAATATGGTGATGACCAGCACCGGCGCCGCCAAGGCGGTGGCCAAGGCGCTGCCCGAGCTCAAGGGCAAGCTGACCGGCAACGCCATCCGGGTGCCGACCCCCAATGTGTCGCTGGCGATTATCAATCTGTCGCTGGAGCAGGCCACCGATCGGGAGAGCCTCAACGCCTATCTGCAGCAGATGGCGTTAAGCTCGGCCCTTCACCGCCAGATCGACTTCAGCGCCAGCACCGAGCTGGTCTCCTCCGACATGGTAGGCTCCCGTTATGCGGGCATCGTAGACTCCCAGGCGACCATCGCCGAGGGAGATCACTGCGTGCTCTACGTATGGTATGACAACGAGTTCGGGTACAGTTGTCAGGTAGTGCGGGTGATGGAGCAGATGGCTGGCGTAGTCCGCCAGGATCTACCTGCATAGACCCCGATAGGGTCTACCTGCACAGCTCGCCAGGATCTGCCGGCATAGACCGATAGGGTCTACCTGCATGGCCCGTCAGATCCCGCAGTTTATGGCTCAATAGTTCAAGGAGAAGGCCGGATGTCGTTTCAACAGGGTGAGTTTTTGCAAGCAATCAGGCAGATGCCCGCAGAGGTGTATGAGCGGCTCAAAACCGCAGTCGAGCTGGGCAAGTGGCCCGATGGCAAGCCCCTCACCGACGAGCAGAAGGCCACCTCCCTGCAAGCCGTGATGGCCTGGCAGGCGATGCACATCGACAATCCTGAACACATGAACATCGGCCGTGACGGCGAGATCGTGATGAAGAGCAAGAGCGAGCTCAAGCGTCAGTATCGCAATGAGGAAGAGATAGTGCGGGTCGACCTCAATCACTAAGACAGACCGCACCTTCCGCTATACGGCAGCAAGATAGCAAAGAGGGGAGCCATCATGGCTCCCCTCTGTTTTTCCCTGTGCAGGGTGACAATTCCCCTCATCCCCACCTTCTCCCGCCAGGGGAGAAGGGAGCAGTCTCGCAGCCTGCGGACAGTTAGCGGGCCACCTGCCAGCGATCTTCATGGCAAGCCTCGCTGCCAACAGCACCCCGATCTATCCCCTCTCCCGCCGGGAGAGGGTTAGGGTGAGGGGGAAACCAGTCAGGGAGTCAGCTCCCCGCGCAGGGACTGCTGCATCAGCTCGCGAATGCGGTGGGAGGGCAAGTCCTGGCTCAGCAGGAAGTGGAGCTTGGTGAGTGCCGCTTCGGCGGTCATGTCAAAGCCCGAGATCACCCCGGCCCGCGACAGGGCGTTGCCGGTGGCATAGCCACCCATGTTGACCTTGCCGTGCAGGCACTGGCTCAGGTTGACGATGATGACGCCGCGGGCCGAAGCCTCGGAAAGCAGCGCCAGCATGGCCGGGTTCTGCGGCGCATTGCCAACCCCGAACGACAGCAGGATCAGCGCCTTCACCGGCTGTTGCAGGATATTGGCGATCACCTCGCTGGAGATCCCCGGATAGAGGGTCACCACGCCGATGGGCTGGGGGGTGATGTCGTGCAGCACCAGCGGCCGCGCAGAGGGCACGCCCAGCTCACCCGCTTCCAGCGAGATGGCGATCCCGGCGTTGAGCAGCGGCGGATAGTTGGGGGAGTCGAAGGCGTGGAAGCCGTCGGCGTGCACCTTCTTGCTACGGTTGCCGCGATAGAGCTGATTGTTGAAGAACAGCGTCACCTCGTGGATCGGGTAGTTGGCCGCGATGTAGAGGGCGTTGAGCAGATTCTGCTGGCCGTCGGAGCGCAACTCGGCCAGCGGGATCTGGGAGCCGGTGATGATGACCGGCTTGTGCAGATCTTCCAGCATGAAGGAGAGCGCCGAGGCGGTGAACGACATGGTGTCGGTGCCGTGCAGGATCACAAAGCCGTCGTACTTCTCATAGTTGTCGCGAATGTCTTCGGCGATGCGCTGCCAGTCCGCCGGGGTCATGTCGGAGGAGTCGATGAGGGGCGCATACTCGTGGATATGGTAATCCGGCATCTCGGGGCGGTGGAACTCGGGCATCCGCGCCAGACAGTCTTCCATAAAGCCCGCCATCGGCACGTAGCCGTGATCGGAACGCTGCATCCCAATGGTGCCGCCTGTGTAGGCAATGTAGATAGACTTCTTCACACCCTCTCCTCTTGATGAAGTGAACACCGCCGGAACATGAACCATGTCGGGGTGAACCACAATGTCAACGCCCGCCAGCGCCTCTGCGTGCAGCGGAAACCGGCGAATTATAGAGACTGGCGCCCCAAATGACAGCCGTTCCATGCACCCTTTTCGGCTTTTCTGCCCTCTACCTACATAGTGTTAAATGTCACAATAAACCACTAAAACGAGCATTAATACGACAAAGATGGAATTAAACGATGCTTTTTGCTACAATCCGCCGGATTTTACTAAAATCTCATCTGGATGCCTGAGCATTTCAGGCCCGCACAAGCCCCATCTTTCCTGGGGCGGGGAGATGTTTCCCCTTCTTTGCTGGCACATAAGCCACACTGTTTTCATCCCGGCTGAATCTGTAAGTCTTTTGCTATGAAAGACACAGCCAATCAACATGGGAGTACTGAATGTTACAACTTGATTCCTACGCAACGCTGGTCGCTGCCACTCTGGTATTGCTGCTTGGCCGGGTGTTGGTTACCCGAGTCGGGCTGCTGCGTACCTTCAACATCCCCAAACCGGTAGCCGGCGGCCTGGTGGTCGCGCTGGTACTGCTACTGCTGCGCTCCACCCTGCAGATGGAGCTGCAATTTGATACCAGCCTGCAAACCCCGCTGATGCTGGCCTTCTTCGCCTCCATCGGTCTCTCCGCCGATCTCGCCAGCCTGAAACGCGGCGGCAAGGCGGTGGTTACCTTCCTGATGGTGGTCACCGGCCTGCTGCTGGTGCAAAACAGTCTGGGTGTCGGTCTGGCTACCCTGCTCGGTCTGGATCCCCACATGGGGCTGCTGGCAGGCTCCATCACTCTCTCCGGCGGCCACGGCACCGGGGCTGCCTGGAGCGCTACCTTCTCCGAGAAGTACGGCGTGCAATCCGCCGCTGAGCTCGCCATCGCCTGTGCCACCTTCGGTCTGGTGCTGGGCGGCCTGATTGGCGGCCCGGTGGCTCGCTATCTGGTGAAGAAAGTGCAGGTACCCGGTGAGGAGCACAATCAGGATGAGGCCCCCCAGGGCTTCGAAATGCCCGACATGGAGCGCCCCCTCACCACTTTCAGCGTCATCGAGACGCTGGCGCTGATCGCCATCAGCCTCAAGGGCGGCGAGCTGCTCTCCGCCTCGCTCAAAGGGGGCGCCTTCGAGCTGCCGATCTTCGTCTGCGTGCTGTTTGTCGGCGTGCTGCTGCGCAACGTCCTGACCCTGCTGAACTGGCATGAAGTGAGCGATCGCGAGGTCTCCCTGCTGGGCAACGTCAGCCTGTCGCTGTTCCTCGCCATGGCACTGATGAGCCTGAAACTGTGGGATCTGGCCAGCCTGGCGCTGCCCATCTTCATCCTGCTGGCCGCCCAGACCGTGGCGATGGCGCTCTACGCCATCTTCGTCACCTTCCGGGTCATGGGCAAAAATTACGATGCGGCCGTGCTGGCGGCAGGTCACTGCGGCTTTGGCCTGGGGGCCACCCCGACAGCCATCGCCAACATGCAGGCCATTACCCAGCGCTTCGGTCCCTCCCACCTGGCGTTTCTGGTGGTGCCCATGGTGGGTGCCTTCTTTATCGACATCATCAACGCCATGGTGATCAAGCTGTTTATGGCGATGCCATTCCTGTAATTCCCTTTCCGTCAGACGTATATGATCAGAGCCCACCTTTCGGTGGGCTCTTTGTTTGTTCTCTACTCGCCAGCTGACGCAGGCAGAGCCGGGACACGTATCCGCCATCAAGGTGACCCGTGAGCAACTCAGAAAACCCGAAATCCCCACATCCCGCACTCCCCCGAACAACAAAAAGCCCCGCGCTCGACAGAGGACGGGGCTTGATTATGTCAGCCGGAACAGGCCGAGAGTTGCACCTTACAGGATAAAGGTCGACACCTGCTGGTTCAGGTCAGCAGCACGCCCTTTAAGGCTGTGGGCCTGATCCAGATCGCGCATGGCGGCGGCGGTGATCTCGTCACTCACATCCTTGATGGCGGTGGTGTTCTGGGTGATCTCGCCGGTCACCTGGGTCTGCTCCTCGGCGGCGGTGGCGATCTGACCCGCCATGTCGGAGATGAGGGAGATGGCACTGGTGATCTCTTCCAGAGCGCGCACCGCCTGATCGGCATCCTGCACGCTGTTGTCCGCCAGCCCCTGACTGGTCTGCATCAGGCTCACCGCGCGGGCAGTGGTCTGTTGCAGGGTCTCGATGGTGGACTGGATCTGCTGGGTGGAGTCCTGGGTACGGCGCGACAGCACCCGCACCTCGTCAGCTACCACCGCAAAACCACGACCCTGCTCACCGGCACGGGCCGCTTCAATGGCCGCGTTCAACGCCAGCAAGTTGGTCTGCTCGGCAATCCCCTGAATGGTGGAGAGAATGCTGGTGATGGCCTGCGCGTGACGGCTCAGCTCGCCGATCACCTCGGTCGCCTGCCCTACCTCTTCAGCCAGACCATTGATGGACTGGCGGGTCTTGTTGACCAGCATCTTGCCCTGCTCACTGCTCTGGGCAGATTGCTGGGCAGCAGCGGCGGTGTTCTCAGCGTTGCCGGCGATCTCCATGGTGGCGCTCGCCATCTCGGTGACTGCCGTGGCGACCATGGTCACCTCCTGCTGCTGACGCTGCAGCTCGTCCACCGCTGCCTGGTTGGTCACCAGACTGCGCTCGGCATCGGCGTTCAACTCGTTGGCCAGCTGACGGATATTGCCGATCAGCTGATGCTGGCTGCCGACGAAACGGTTGAAGCTGTTGGCCAGTTGGCCCACTTCGTCGTTGGCGTCGATCTTGATGCGCTGGGTCAGATCGCCGTTACCATCGGCAATGCGGGCCAGCGCCTGGGAGACCTTGGTGAGCGGGCCAAGCAGCATGCTGACCAGCCAGGAGATAGCGAGGATGCTGCCCACCAGCACCAGCAGCGCCATCCCCAGCTGGGTCATCAGCAGGGAGGAGAGCGGCGCTTCCAGCGCGGCCTTGTCCAGCACCAGCACCAGCTCCCAATCCGTGTCAGGGATATCAGCCGCCCACAGCAGCTTGTCGCGACCTTCGCTGTCAAAATAAGCTGGTACCAAATCCTTGCTCGACTTGCTCTGCTCGATCAGCGCATTGGTCAGATCGTTGTCGATCTCGCTGGCCGGTTTCATCGCCTTGGCGGCATCCTTGTAGGCGATGATGGTGCCATCCTTGTGCATCATGATGGCGAAACCGTCGGCAGGCAGCTGCATCTTGGTCACGTCTTCCACCAGCGAAGCGATGGAGAGGTCACCACCGACTACCCCGCCAGAAACCGGCTGGGCCAGGGTCACCACCATGATGTTGTAAGCCACGTCGAGATAGGGTTTGGTGACAATCAGGCCACCTTTGCTCATCGCCTCCTGATACCAGCCACGGGAGCGCGGGTCGTAGCCATCGCGGTTGATGGAGGGATCGGAGTCATTCATCTTGCCGCTGCTCTCACCGAAATAGGTGAGCTGGAAACGGCCGGAAACTTGTGCCTGTTGCAAGGCATTGAGGGGTTCGGCACCGGCCTTGTTGCCGAGCGCCTGGATCACGTCGCGACGGGCGGCGAGCCAGTCGCTGACACGCTCGGCATGCTGGGTGCCCAGCCGTTGCAACTGCTCCTGGCTGCCTTGCAGCAACAGGGACTTCTGGCTGCTATAGCTCTGCCAGGAGAGCAACAAAATCACCAACGAAAGGGCGATCACCACTGACAACAGTATCTTCTGCTTGAGTGACAGGTTTTTCATCATGTGTTCTTCTTATTGAGGTGAGGAGCGGGTTTTTCCCTAAAAGTGCACAACACTACACGTAGTCATTAGCGACCCGAATGGCCAAAACTGAACCTGAAAATGGGTCTGCGGGCGATATTTTCTACCGAGGTGGAGAAAAGTGCACCAGAAATTGACGGCATGAGCCGCACAAGCCAAGGCAACCCTGTTTATTCCTTCCACAATTGGCTAGAATATCCCGTTTTTAAATCACATCGACCCTGAGAGTTTTCACGATGTTCGAAGTTAATCCCGTATTAAATAAACTTAAGGAGCTGTCTGAGCGGACCGAGCTTCTTAGGGGGTACCTTTGACTATGACGCCAAGAAAGAGCGTCTAGAAGAGGTCAACGCCGAGCTGGAACAGCCGGACGTATGGAATGAACCCGAGCGCGCACAGGCGCTGGGCAAAGAGCGCGTCGCGCTGGAAAACGTGGTCGGCACCATCGACACCCTGACCCAGGGCGTGGATGACGTCGAGATGCTGGTGAGCCTGGCCGTGGAAGGGGAAGACGAAGAGACCTTCAACGAAGCCATCGCCGAATCCGAACAGCTGGAAGCCAAGCTGGTGGATCTCGAATTCCGCCGCATGTTCTCCGGTCAGCACGACGGCTCCGACTGCTATATCGATATTCAATCCGGCTCCGGTGGTACCGAAGCACAGGATTGGGCCAACATGGTACTGCGCATGTACCTGCGCTGGGGCGATGCCCACGGCTACAAGCCCGAGCTGATTGAATGCTCCGAAGGCGACGTGGCTGGCATCAAGTCCGCCACCATCAAGTTCACCGGCGAATATGCGTTCGGCTGGCTGCGTACCGAAACCGGCGTGCACCGTCTGGTTCGCAAGTCCCCGTTCGATTCCGGTGGCCGCCGTCACACCTCCTTCTGTTCTGTGTTCGTCTACCCCGAGATCGACGACGATATCGATATCGAGATCAACCCGGCGGATCTGCGGATCGACGTCTACCGCGCCTCCGGTGCCGGTGGTCAGCACGTTAACCGAACCGAATCCGCGGTGCGTATTACCCACGTTCCGACCGGTGTCGTGGTACAGTGCCAGAACGACCGTTCCCAGCACAAAAACAAAGACCAGTGTATGAAGCAACTGAAAGCCAAGCTCTACGAGCTGGAAATTCAGAAGCAGAACGCTGAGAAACAAGCCCTGGAAGAGACCAAGTCTGATATCGGTTGGGGCAGCCAGATCCGTTCCTATGTGCTGGATGACTCCCGTATCAAGGATCTGCGCACCGGCGTCGAAACCCGTAATACCCAATCGGTGCTCGACGGTGACTTGGACAAGTTTATCGAAGCCAGCCTGAAATCAGGTCTGTAAACAAGCAGGAATCACCATGTCTGAACAAACCATCACTCCGGAAGTCGACCAAACTCTCGAACTCAACAACGAGATGACCGAGCGTCGTTCCAAGCTGGCCGCCCTGCGCGCCCAGGGTAATCCTTTCCCCAACGACTTCCGTCGCGACAGCCTCTCTGGCGATCTGCACGCAGAGTTCGACGACAAAAGCGCCGAGGAGCTGACGAGCCTGGGTAAACGGGTGAAGATTGCCGGTCGCATCATGACCCGCCGGATCATGGGCAAGGCTTCTTTCGCCACCCTGCAGGACATGGCCGGCAAGATCCAGGTCTACGTCACCCGTGACGACCTGCCGGAAGGTTTCTACAACGAGCAGTTCAAGAAGTGGGATCTGGGCGACATCGTGGGTGTCGAAGGTACCCTGTTCAAGACCCAGACCGGTGAGCTCTCCGTTCACGTTTCCGATATCCGCCTGCTGACCAAGGCGCTGCGTCCGCTGCCCGAGAAGCACAAAGGCCTGACCGACCAGGAAGCTCGCTGCCGCCAGCGCTACCTGGATCTGATCGCCAACGAAGAGTCCCGCAAGACCTTCATGATCCGCACCCAGGTGGTTGCCGGTATCCGCAAGTTCTTCAACGAAAAGCGCTTCATGGAAGTGGAAACCCCGATGATGCAAGTCATCCCGGGTGGTGCCTCCGCGCGTCCGTTCGTCACTCACCACAATGCGCTGGACATCGACATGTACCTGCGTATCGCTCCGGAGCTCTATCTGAAGCGTCTGGTGGTCGGTGGCTTCGAGCGTGTCTACGAGATCAACCGCAACTTCCGTAACGAAGGTATCTCGGTTCGTCACAACCCCGAGTTCACCATGATCGAGTTCTACATGGCCTACGCCGACTACATCGATCTGATGGACCTGACCGAAGAGCTGCTGCGCACCCTGGCGCAGGACATTCTGGGCGACACCAAGATCCGTTACGCCAAAGAGGGCGAAGAGGGCCTGACCATCGATTTCGGTCAGCCGTTCCAGCGCCTCACCATGGTCGAGTCCATCCTGAAGTTCAACCCGGATGTAACCTTGGACGATCTGGCTACCCTCGAGAGCGCCAAGGCTGTTGCCAAGCGTCTGCATATCGAGCTGATGAAGGGTTGGGAGCTGGGCCACGTGATCACCGCGATCTTCGAAGAGACCGTGGAGCACATGCTGCTGCAACCGACCTTTATCACCGAGTACCCGGCTGCCGTTTCTCCGCTGGCCCGTCGCAACGACGTGAACCCGGATGTAACCGACCGCTTCGAATTCTTCATCGGTGGCCGCGAGCTGGCCAACGGCTTCTCCGAGCTGAACGATGCAGAAGACCAGGCCAAGCGCTTCCAGGATCAGGTTGATCAGAAAGAAGCTGGCGACGACGAAGCCATGTTCTACGACGCCGACTTCGTCACCGCGCTGGAACACGGCCTGCCGCCGACTGCCGGTCAGGGTATCGGTATCGACCGTCTGGTGATGCTGTTCACCAACAGCCACACTATCCGTGACGTAATCCTGTTCCCGGCCCTGCGTCCGCAGAAATAAGGTTCATGCCCGCCGGGATCCATCCCGAGCGCGATAGCTTGAAAACGCCCCGCAACAGCGGGGCGTTTTTCTATCTTCTTTACCGCCAAATCACTTTATAAATTCAATAATGGAATAAAGAAGATATTTTTATTCTTTGTTGTTATCCAACACGCCCTTTAATCTGGCCAAAAATCAGACCATGGAAGACGCGTGTGATGCAATTGAAGGATTCCCCATTCAACCTCTCCCCCCTCTCTGACGAGCAACAACGTCAGCTGGGTCAGGTACTCTCGACCCTCAATACCCAGCAACTGGCTTGGGTGAGCGGATATCTCTACGGCCTCTCCCAGAGCGGTCACCAAGGCGTTGCAACCAGCGCCGCCGTGGCTGCGCCCAGCGGCAGCCTGACCATTCTCTACGGCTCCCAGACCGGCAACGCCAAAGGGGTCGCCACTGCCATCAAGGCGCAGGCAGAGGCCCGCGGCCTCCCCGTCACCCTAGCATCGATGGCCGACTACAAACCCAAGCAGCTCAAGAAAGAGAGCCACCTGCTGGTGGTAGTGAGCACTTACGGGGAGGGTGAACCGCCGGAGAGCGCCGTCGATCTGTTCGAGCAGCTTAAAAAAGGCAAGATTGGCAAGCTGGACGGCCTCAAGTTCGCGGTGCTGGGGCTGGGTGACAGCTCCTACGAATTTTTCTGCCAGACCGGCAAAGATTTTGACAACTTCCTCGCCACCGCTGGAGCCGAGCGGATTTATGAGCTCGCCAGCCTCGATGTGGATTATCAGGATGCAGCCAAGGCGTGGGGCGAACAGGCACTCAACGCCATCACCGCAACCCTCTCTACCGGAGCGGCCAGCAGCAGCGTAGCAAGCGCGGTGCAGCAGGCGGTTGGCCACAGCCAATACAGCAAGGAGAACCCCTTCCCTGCACGCCTGTCGGTCAATCAGAAGATCACTGGCCGAGATTCCACCAAGGATATCCGCCATATCGAGATCAATCTGGCCGACTCCGGCCTCACCTATCAGCCGGGAGATGCCCTCGGTGTCTGGTTCGACAACGACGCCGAACTGGTGGGCGAAGTGCTGGCCCTGACCAGCCTATCCGGCGATGAAGCCACGGCCCACGGCACCTTGCTCGCCGCACTGACCGGTCACTTCGAACTGACCCGGCTGCACGGCGGCTTTATCACAGGACTCGCTGACATATCGGACAACGCAGCGCTGAAAGACTTGGCCGGTGACAAGGCCCAGGTCAATGCACTGGTGGCCTCCGCTCAGGTGGTGGATGTGCTGAAACGCTTCCCGACCGCGCTCACTGCCGAGCAGCTGGTTGGCCTGCTGCGCCCCCTCACCCCGCGCCTCTACTCCATCGCCTCCGCCCAAAGCGAGGTGGAAGAGGAGGTGCACCTGACCGTCGGCGTGGTGCGCTACCCACAGGAAGATGGCACTGTGCGCTCTGGTGCCGCCTCCTCCTATCTGGCGGATCGGCTGATTGAGGATGGCGAGGTGCGGGTATTCGTGGAGCACAACGACAACTTCCGCCTGCCGCAAAACCCCGACACCCCCGTCATCATGGTGGGCCCGGGCACCGGCATCGCCCCGTTCCGCGCCTTTATGCAGGAACGGGAAGCCCAGGGGGCCGAGGGCAAGAACTGGCTCTTCTTCGGCAACCCCCACTTTACCCAGGATTTCCTCTATCAGGTGGAGTGGCAGCGTTATGTGAAATCGGGGCTGCTGTCGAAGATCTCCCTGGCCTTCAGCCGGGATCAGGCCAACAAGATCTATGTGCAGGACCGTCTGCGTGAGGCCGGGCTTGAGCTCTACCAGTGGCTGGAAGCAGGCGCTCACTTCTATGTGTGTGGCGACGCCAACAAGATGGCCAAGGATGTGCAGGAGGCCCTGCTGGAAGTGATTGCCGAACACGGCCACAAGAGCCGTGAGGAAGCAGAAGAGTATTTGAGCGAATTGCGTCGTGCCAAACGTTATCAAAGGGATGTCTATTGATGAGCAAACAACCTCTTTCTCACCCAAAAGCGGGACCGGTCGAAGGGCCGCTGGCCGACAACGAGCGCCTCAAGCGCGAGAGCAACTTCCTGCGTGGCACCATAGAGCAGGATCTGCAGGACCCGCTCACCGGGGGGTTCAACGGCGACAACTTCCAGCTGATCCGCTTTCACGGCATGTACCAGCAGGATGACCGCGACATCCGCCCGGAGCGCGCTGCCCAGAAGCTGGAGCCGCTGCACAACGTCATGCTGCGTGCCCGCCTGCCGGGTGGGATCATCACCCCGACCCAGTGGCAGATCATCGACAAGTTTGCCGAAGAACACAGCCTCTACGGCAGCATCCGCCTGACCACCCGTCAGACCTTCCAGTTCCACGGGGTATTAAAGCGCGACATCAAGCTGATGCACCAGACCCTCAACAGCACCGGCATCGATTCCATCGCCACCGCTGGCGACGTGAACCGCAACGTGCTCTGCACCAGCAACCCGGTGGAGTCAGAGCTGCATCAGGAGGCCTACGAGTGGGCCAAGAAGATCTCCGAGCACCTGCTGCCCAAGACCCGCGCCTACGTGGAAATCTGGCTGGACGGTGAAAAACTGGGGCAGGATGAGGAGCCGATCCTGGGTTCCAACTACCTGCCGCGCAAATTCAAGACCACTGTGGTGATCCCGCCCCACAACGACGTGGATATCCACGCCAACGATCTCAACTTCGTGGCGATTGCCGAAGGTGGCAAGCTGGTGGGCTTCAACGTGCTGGTGGGCGGGGGTCTGGCCATGACCCACGGCGACACCAGCACCTACCCGCGCAAGGCGAGCGACTTTGGCTTTATTCCGCTCTCTCACGTGCTGGAGGTGGCGGCCGCCGTCGTCAGCACCCAGCGCGACTGGGGCAACCGGGTCAACCGCAAGAACGCCAAGACCAAGTACACCCTTGAACGGGTTGGCGTCGAAGCCTTCAAGGCCGAGGTAGAGAGCCGCGCTGGCATCCAGTTCGGGCCGGTTCGCCCCTATAAGTTCACCAGCCGTGGCGATCGCTTCGGTTGGGTCGAGGGGATCGACGGCAAGCATCACCTCACCCTGTTTATCGAGAATGGCCGCCTGCTGGACTTCCCGGGCAAGCCGCTCAAAACCGGCATGCTGGAGATCGCCAAGGTGCATCAGGGGGATTTTCGCCTGACCGCCAACCAGAACCTCATCATCGCCGGGGTGCCTGCCAGCGAGAAGGCCCGCATCGAAGGGCTGGCACGCCAATACGGCCTGCTGGATGACGGCGTAAGCGAGCAGCGCAAGCAGTCCATGGCCTGCGTGGCCCTGCCCACCTGCCCGCTGGCGATGGCCGAGGCCGAACGCATGCTGCCGGAGTTTGTCACCGACATCGAGGGCTTGCTCACCAAGCACGGGCTGGCGGATGACGCCATCATCTTCCGTGTCACCGGTTGCCCCAACGGCTGCGGCCGCGCCATGCTGGCGGAAGTGGGTCTGGTGGGCAAGGCGCCTGGCCGCTACAACCTCCATCTGGGGGGCAACCTGGAAGGCACCCGCATTCCGCGCCTCTATCAGGAGAACATCACCGAGCCGCAGATTTTGGCCGAACTCGACGCGTTGATCGGCCGCTGGGCCACCGAGCGCAATCAGGGTGAGTGCTTCGGCGACTTCGTGATCCGGGTTGGGGTAATTGCCCCCGTTATCGATTCTGCGAGGGACTTCTATGCCGCTTAATGTCACTGAAGATGGCCGCCTTGACCTGCAGGCACTGCTGGCCCTCGGCCGTGAGGAGCAAGTCGAGGCACTGGTGCCCCTCAACCGGGAGCTGGATACTATGAGCGCCCCCGAGCGGGTGTGCTGGGCCCTGGCCAATCTGCCGGGGGAGCATGTGCTCTCATCCAGTTTCGGCATTCAGGCGGCGCTGATGCTCCATCTGGTAAGCCGCGAGCGGGCCGACGTGCCCGTGGTGCTGACCGATACCGGTTATCTCTTCCCCGAAACCTACCGTTTCATCGACGAGCTGACCGAGCGCCTCGCGCTCAACCTGAAGATCTACCGGGCCGAGCTCAGCCCGGCCTGGCAGGAGGCGCGATTTGGTCTCTTGTGGGAGCAGGGGGTTGAGGGGATCACCCGCTACAACCAGCTCAACAAGGTGGAGCCGATGGACCGCGCCCTGCGTGAGCTGGGGGCCCAGACCTGGTTCTCCGGCCTGCGCCGGGAGCAGTCCGGCAGCCGTGGCAAGCTGCCGGTGCTCGGCATCCAGCGCGGCCGCTTCAAGTTCCTGCCGGTGATCGACTGGAGCAACAAGGATGTCTTCTACTACTTCAAGGAGTTCGACCTCCCCTACCACCCGCTGTGGGAGCAGGGTTATCTCTCGGTGGGCGATGTCCACACCACCGCCAAGTGGGAGCCGGGCATGAGCGAGGAGCAGACCCGCTTCTTCGGCCTCAAGCGCGAGTGCGGTTTGCACGAGGAAAATGGCGAGAACGACGGCTCAGGCATCTAATCCCGTCTTGAAAACCCAACAAAACAACAAGGGCATCCGAAGATGCCCTTGTTGTTATTTGCCCATTAGCATTCGTCCGTCAGCGGCGCTGCCAGGTCTCGAAGCTATAGGGGTGCGGGTTCTTCTCATCGGCAGGGTGGCTCTCGCAATCAACGCGTTGCCAGTGGCCATCGTCAAAAGCGGGGAAACGGGTATCCCCCTCCACCGCCAGATCGATTTGCGTCAGATAGAGGCAATCCGCGCTCGGCAACATCTCGGCATAGAGATGACCACCACCGATCACCATCAACTCCTCCACCAAGCTGCCTGCCAACAGAGCCAGCGCCGCCTCGACGGAGCCCACCACCTCAATGCCCTCGGCCTGATAGCCGGGATTGCGGCTGATCACCAGATTGCGCCGTCCGGGTAGCGGTCGACCGATGGATTCAAAGGTTTTGCGCCCCATCAATACCGGTTTGCCAAGGGTGACACGCTTGAAGTGAGCCAGATCGGCAGGCAGATGCCAGGGCATCTGGTTGTCCTTGCCGATCACCCTGTCGTGGGCCATGGCGGCAATCATGGAAATCTTCATGGGGCCTCTCACCGTCTGTCAGATTATGGGGCGGTTACGGTACACGACCAGAGAGGGGATCGCCAAACCGAAACTGAGGGCACCGACGATAAAGAGCGCCTTGAGGCCGTTCTCCACCGCACTCTGGATCAACTCCATGGTCACGCCGTTGATGTTGAGCTCTACCACCGCAATCATGGTCTTGAACGCATAACTGCCCGGGATCATCGGAATGATGGAGGCAACGCTGAACACCGGACGAGGCGCCAGCAGACGGCGAGACCAGTAGACGCAGACAAAGCCGACCGTGGTCGCCGCCGCCAGCGTCGCCCACTCGATGGGCATACCATAGTGGATCAGCAAGGTACGCAGGCTGTGGGCCAGCGCGCCGCCCATGGCGCAATACTTCAGCATCCGTGGTGGCACGTTGAACAGCATGGCAAACCCCACCGCCGGGATGGAGGACCAGAAGGCATCCTTGGCCAGTAGCCAGAGCAAATCCATCATACTTTCCACCCCCAGATCCCGGTGACCGACATGGCCAAAATGATACCTATGGCGGCGCTGATGGTCAGCAGGGTCGCAGTCCCCCAGCGGGCCAAGCCCATGTTGAAGTAGCCCTTCACCATGTCGGAGACCGCATTGATCAGCGGAAAGCCCGGCACCAGCAGCAGCACGCTGGCCGCCATGGCGAGATAGGGCTGGTCACCCCAGTTGAAGAAGGTGGCGCTGGAGGAGAGCAAGGTGGCAATAAAGCCGGTGGCGGCAAAGTTGATGAGCGGGCTGTGGTGATGGCGGGCCATCAGCTGGCGCACCCGCATCGCCACGGCAGACGAGAAACAGGTCACCAGGAAGATGGGCCAGTCTCCGCCAAACAGCAGGCTAAAGGCACCACAGGAGAGCCCCACCATGGGGACCACCAGCCAGGGGTGATAGTGGAAGGGGACGATGGCTTCGAGGCGCTGGCGCACTTCACGGGCACCGATCAGCTCTTTTTCCGCCATGATGCAGATCCGCTGGATCTCGCACACCACCTGCATATTGATGCCATGTTCGCGTACTCGCCGGGTAGTGGTGACGCAACCCCCCTGATAGAGGCTGGTGAGCACAATGGCACTGGAAGAGATGGCCATCTCGACACTCTCCAGCCCCAGCGCCATCCCCAGCCGCACCGTGGTCTGCTCGATGATCCGGCTCTCCGCCCCGAACTGGGCCAACATCTGACCCACCTTGACGATAATGCGGGTGATCTCTGTCTGTTGCTCCCGCGACAACACCCGTCTTGGTGTGATACTTCTCATAATCCCTTCGAGTCGTAGCAATAAAAATTTCGGCCATATTAGCCTAACTTTTACTGTTATTCATCCACCCCTATCACAACCTGACTAATTAGTTATTACAAGAAGGATAAAAGAGGTTACATCACAAATACATTACGACTAACATTAAAAACCATAACAATCAGGTCGCCAGCAATTCCCTTTATCATGGCCTCACCGATTTGGCTGAAATATCATTCAAGGGGGTTATTGCAGATTATTTGCGACGTCGATAGTCCGCCAGATGGATTATTTTACCACTGCCATCGCTTTCAGGCGGAGGGTCCCCCTCTTCTCTGAACTGGCTCATTTCGCTGCGCATCAAATAAAAAGATTCCCGCATCATGTTGGTAATCCGGATACAGCTATCAAGATTGTTTTTCGCCAGCCGGCGCTGACCATCAATCTTGAACTGCAACCCGCGCAGACGGCGCTGCTGATCGGGGCTCGCACGGGCCATCAACTGGTCGATCTGCTGCTCCAGAATCGCATCCAGCCGGGAGGGCTCACTCGCAGCCAACTCCTTCAGGGTGTCAAAATCAGGCAACTCCATATGCCCTCCTTGGCGACTATTGCTGGCAACACACTGCGGTACCACACCATCACGTCCCAGCCATATAAATCTGTATATACGACGCGGCTAAAAAGGGTTCAATCCATCCACTGGCGACTAAACCGGATAATGGTCACTACGAGGGTGTCTATCTATTTTAATTGTGTTTGGAAACAAGCGATTGTTTTTAATTCAGGCGAGATAAAACACTTATACATTTTAGGTTGTGATTTTCTGTTTTTTATTGCAAATAAAAATCCGGGTGGCCTTATTTTGCTTCATTCGACACTTTATTCTTCCCTCACCGACCCGCGTCATCTCCTGACGGTTTAACATATCTCACTGATTATGTTATTTTAATTGCCACTTTTATCGGACATTCAAGAGCAGACCATGAGCAAGGCAAAAATCGGTATCGTCACCGTCAGCGATCGCGCCAGCGCGGGCATCTATGAAGACCTCTCCGGCAAGGCCATCATCGACACCCTGAACGCCTATCTGACCTCGGAGTGGGAACCTGTCTATCAGGTGATCCCCGATGAGCAGGAGCAGATTGAAGCGACCCTGATCCGGCTGGCGGATGAGGAGCAGTGTTGCCTTATCGTCACCACAGGCGGCACCGGTCCGGCCAAGCGGGATGTCACGCCGGAAGCGACCGAGGCGGTATGTGATCGCATGATGCCGGGCTTTGGCGAGCTGATGCGGGCCGAATCCCTCAAGTTTGTGCCGACTGCCATTCTGTCGCGCCAGACTGCCGGGCTGCGCGACGATACCCTGATCGTCAATCTGCCGGGCAAGCCCAAATCAATCCGCGAATGTCTGGATGCAGTCTTCCCCGCCATCCCCTACTGTATCGATTTGATGGAAGGGCCGTATCTCGAGTGCGATGAAACTGTCATCAAGCCGTTTCGGCCGAAAAAATAGCGAACCCGACCATAAAAAATAATGGCGAGCCACGGCTCGCCATTATTTTTAACTCATCTGTTTGCGCAGAAAAACCGCATCAATTATTTGCGGCCGAATACTTTTACGCCCGCTTTGCTGCGCTCTGAATTACCGTACACTTCGATTTTTTTCACACAACGGCGCGAGCCCAGTGATTTCCACTCGGTCTCTTTATCACTGCTCATTTCCCGATCGAAACGAATGGTCTTGGTACGATCACCACCATAGGTCACCACCACCCGATCCAGGGTCAAATCACGCTCCGCCTTCACCTTGATATATTTGGTCTGACGGCAAACCACCAAAGGAATTGTCGCACCATGATCACCGGCTCCCAGCAAAATAGTCCGCCCCAGCGTGAACTGATCGTCACTGGCATGGCTGGCTGACGCCACCACCAGCAAGGCACCACCCAGCAAGCTGCGCGCGGAAAAACGGGAATTCCAGATAGACATCAAGGACATAACACCTCCAATAAAAAATGGAGTGTGATGATAAGGGTTAAACCATAACGGAAGCTGTATCACGGCTGAATTTGCTGCGAATGTGCGGGGATCAACAGATAAAACAGCGCGACTTTTCGGCAAAAAGAGAAGAGCCGCAGATAGCGGCCCTTGCGGCAAGAGAGCGCTTAGCGCTCCATGATTTGGGTCACGTCATCTTTCTTGATCATTACCTCGCGCCCTTCATGATCGTAATAGCGATACATGCCGGTGCTCTCGTCCAGCTTGGGTTTGCTCTCTGTGGTGATCATCTTGCCATCCTTGGTGCTCATGATGTATTGGGAGCTGCATGCCACCAGCCCCAGGGCGCACACCAGGATCATCATCAGTTTTTTCATTGCGGCCTCTTCTGCGATCATCCTCACCACGAGGATGTTTCTTGAAGCCTAGTTCAATCGCACGGCACGGGATGGCGGGATGAGCAAAGCGGGATCGCCGTCAATAATCAGCGACTTAGCCTCGCTATCTGGCCGGGTGGCGAGCGCAATGAAAAAGGCCGGACATCTCTGTCCGGCCTCTTCTTTTCAGCGCAAGCACGTAATCAGGACTTGGCAGGCTGACGCTCACCGGTCACGGTCGGGTTCTTGGGATCGGAACTCCACTCGTACCAACCACCGTCGTAGACGCTGATCTGTTTCCAGTCCATCAGCCAAGCGTAGAAGAAGGCCTCGGAGGCGCGCCAGCCGGTACCGCAGTAGAACGCCGCCTGCTGGGTCGGCTCGATATTCCACTGGTCCCACATGGCGAGGATCTCGCGGGCCGGCTTCATGGTGCCGTCCGGGTTGTGGAAGTCGCTCATGCTGTTGGCATCCACCCCGCCGTGACCCCACTTGGCCCCCGGGATATCGCCCTTCGGCTTGATGTAGCTGTAGCCAGAGGTGTTGCCGACAAACTCGTCCCAGGTACGCACGCTGACCAGGGCGCTATCGGGCTGCTTGAGCAGCTCTTTCGCCTGACTTAGCGTGGTGTAGTACTCGGGGTGAGCGGGAATGGCCACGCCAAACTCCTTCACCGGCTCATATTTGTTGGGCAGACCGGTTTCGGTACGCAGGTGCTGGATAAACCAGGCATCCAGACCACCGTCCAGCAGGCGCACATCTTCCACCCCCGCATACATCATCAGATGCGCGGCACGGGCAGCCGCCATGGTGTTGCGACCATAGAGGATGACGGTGGTGTCGTGACGGATGCCGTTATCCAGCAGCAGCTTCTTGAGCGCTTCGTCAGAGACCTTGTTCCACAGCGGCTCCTCTTCGAGGCTGTTGGTATCGATATAACCGGCCCCCGGGATGTGGCTGATGAGGTAGGCCTTGGGTGAACCCCAATCCACTTCAAACAGCTTCCAGTCACCCTTGGGCGCCGCGGCAACCGGCTTGCCCTCTTGCAGATCCGCCAACCAGCGCGGATAGACCAGCTGCTGCCAGCGTGCCAGCGACTCGCGCGGTGCGGCTTGCCACCCTTGCAGCTCGAACAGCTGCTTGATCCCCTGCTTGCGCAGCAGACGGGCCACCTCGGCCACTTCGCGGGACGCACCGTAGAGGGCAACCGGACGATCGGCCTTCAGACCCTTGATCTCGAGCGCCTTTGGCCACTCTTCATCGCTGTATTTCCACTCGGCTGAGAGGTTCTCGGCGCCCGCCACATGGCCGCCCTGCTTCTCCCCTTCCATCGGCCACCCCTGATAGAAGTAGCTGGCGCGGGTATCCAGGATGACAGCCTGTTTGGCCTTGGCATCGGCCAGCGAGAGCGGTGGCAACTCCCCTGCCACGGCGGGCAGGGCACACCAGAGCAGTAAGGTCGCCAGCGCGGCCTGCAGGAAGCGAAGATGTCGTTTCATGGTGATTTCTCGATTCATAGTGAACAAGGTTAAAAAATGGAGCGACCCAGCCGCTCGGCCAGCAGCTCCAGCGCCGCCGTCCCCGCCAGCGAGTTGCCAGCTTTGTTGAGCTCGGGCGACCAGACACAGACGCAGAGCTCGCCCGGGATCAGGGCGATGATACCGCCGCCGACACCCGATTTGCCCGGCATGCCGACCCGATAGGCAAAATCGCCCGCCTCATCATAGAGACCGCAGGTGGCGAGCAGGGCGTTGACCTGCTTGGTGGTGCGGGCGGGCAGCAGCGGTACGCTCTCGCCCAGTGGCACACCACGGTTGGCCAGATAGATGAATGCCCGCGCCAGATCGACGCAGCTCATGCGAATGGCACAGGCATTGAAGTAGCTTTGCAGCACCTTGTCCACTTCGTTTTCGAAGTTGCCGTAGGCCTTCATCAGATAGGCGATGGCGGCGTTGCGGGCAGAGTGCTGATATTCGGAGCGGGCGACGACCTGATCCGCAATGATGGCCGAATTGCCGGAAAGGCGGCGCACCAGCTCGAGGGTACGCTGACGGGGCGCAGTGAGGCGTGTCTCCAGCAGATCGCTCACCACCAGCGCCCCGGCATTGATAAAGGGGTTGCGGGGGATCCCCTGCTCGAACTCGAGCTGAACCAGCGAGTTGAAGGGCTGGCCGGAGGGCTCCTTGCCAACACGGGCCCAGATCTCCTCCTCCTGATAGAGGGTGAGTGCCAGGGTCAGGCTCAGGGCCTTGGAGATACTCTGGATGGAGAAGGGTTCAAAAGCGTCACCGGCGGTGAACAGCTCCCCCTCGACGGTACAGACAGCGATACCGAGCCGATCGGCAGGCACCTGAGCCAGTGCCGGAATGTAGTCGGCCACCTTGCCTTGTCCCAGCAACGGGCGCACCTCTTCAAGGATGCTGGCCAGTAATTCGGATGACAACACCATAAGCAATAAGCGATTCCATGACTAAAACAGCGGTGGAGATCCCATCCCCACTGACAAAAATCCCGCCATCGGCGGGATTTTTCAGTTACCCACAACAAGGCGCCAGATGCGGCAGCCTTGTATCAGGCCGGTTCACCGTACCAGAGGTCGAACAGCTCGGTAACGACCACGGCTTCCATCCCCTTGCCTTCCAGCCAGGATTTGACGGCAGCGCGGTCTTCTTCGGTGCACTTGCCCAGTTGCTGGGTGCAGATCATCCCTTCCCAGGCCAGGTGACCGGAGCCGGCAAAAGCCAGTTTACGGGGTTCAACAACCTCATCGATCATCGCATCGACTACCGCATCGATGGTCTCTTCGGCAGTGCCGACCGGGAAGTTGAAACTGATGTCGAAACCCATTTCCTGGAATTCATCGACGCGCAGTTTCTTGCGCAGGCGGCGGCTACGATTGGCCATGATAGCTCCTCAAGTTAGTTGATACGCTAGGTGTGTTGACGTGCCAGCTTAGCTGACACGCTTGAAAATCAGATCCCAAACCCCGTGGCCGAGACGGTGGCCACGTTGTTCAAATTTGGTTAGCGGACGCCAGTCCGGACGCGGCACCCAGTTACCGGTGGCAGAGGTGTTCTCGTAACCCTCGGCGGCGCTCATCACTTCCAGCATGTGCTCGGCATAGTTTTCCCAGTCGGTCGCCATGTGGAACACGCCACCGATGGCCAGCTTCTGGCGAATGTCCTGGGCAAATGCAGGCTGCACGATGCGACGCTTGTGGTGACGGCTCTTGTGCCAGGGGTCCGGGAAGAAGAGCTGCAGGCAGGAGAGTGAACCGTTCGGGATCATGTGCTCCAGCACCTCGACCGCATCGTGACAGATCACTTTCAGATTGGTGACGCCCGCTTCCTGAGCGGTACCCAGACAGGCGCCCACGCCCGGGGAGTGCACTTCAATGCCGATGAAGTTCTTCTCGGGGGCATTCTTGGCCATCTCAACCAGAGAGGCGCCCATGCCAAAGCCGATCTCCAGCACCACAGGAGCCTCGCGACCAAACAGTGCGACCAGATCGAGCTGCTTTGGCTCGAAATCGATGCCCATGACCGGCCAGAGCTCTTCCAGGGCCTTCTCCTGCCCTTTGGTCAGGCGGCCTTCGCGACGGACAAAGCTGCGGATCTTGCGCATGAACTTGCCGTCTTCGTTAAATACATCTTGGGTCACAGGCATAATGGTCTCGTTATTTCATCAATCCGGGTAATACATCTTGTGTCCGATCCCGAGCGGGACCGCTCGCGGCTCGGCATTTCATCGACCCGCGAAAACAGGGGAGCGAATTATCCCAAGATAGGCCCAAGGCGCAAGTGTTTCGCGCAACAAATATTCCGGCCATCCACTTCCCAGCTACCTCACTGGCATCGCCACACCGACTAACCGTCCAATATAATCCGCAGTAGAGTCGTTCCAGCCCTTTTTTGGCGATTTTTGTGACAATCATTGCCTCATTTCTGAAATCTGATACAAACGGATAACCTGGCGGTCGAATGGAGCGACCGCCCACATGCCGAGAGAATTGTCTATGCAGCCGTTTTTTGCCCAGCGCTTCGAGAAGGTTGAACCTTCCTTTATCCGTGAAATCCTCAAAGTTGCCGCCAATCCGGAGATCATCTCCTTCGCCGGTGGCCTGCCCAATCCCCACCTGTTTCCGGTCAAGGCGATCGATCAGGCCTGTCAGGATGTGCTGCGCGAGCAAGGGGCTGCCGCCCTGCAATATGCGGCGACCGAAGGCTTCGCCCCGCTGCGCCAATATATTGCCGACCGCTATCTGGCCCGCCACGGCATGCAGGTCAATCCGGACAACATCCTCATCACCAGCGGCTCCCAGCAGGCGCTGGATCTGCTGGGCAAGGTGCTGATCGACGAGGGTCAGGATCTCATCATCGAAGAGCCGGGTTACCTTGGCGCCATTCAGGCTTTTTCTGTCTACCAGCCCACCTTCAAGCCGATCACCCTTGAAGAAGAGGGTCTGGATCTGGCGGCGCTGGATGCGCTGCTGGCAAGCGGCTCCAATGCCAAGCTGCTCTACGGCGTGCCCAACTTCCAGAACCCGAGCGGAGTCTCCTACAGCCGCGCTAACCGCGAGGCACTGGCCGAGCGACTGGTGCGCCACGAGCTGTTGATGGTGGAAGATGATCCCTACGGCGAGCTGCGTTTCGAGGGCGAGCATCTGCCCCCCATTGCCAAGCTGGCGCCAAACAATACCGTGCTGCTCGGCTCTTTCTCGAAAACCGTGGTGCCCGCCTTCCGGCTGGGCTGGATGGTGATGCCGGAGTGGCTGCGCAAGAAGGTGACCATCGCCAAGCAGGCCACCGATCTGCACAGCAACGCCTTCAGCCAGCAGGTGCTGCACCGCTTCCTGACCGACAACTCCCTCGACGCTCACTTGGAGAAGATCAAGGAGGTCTATGGCCGCCAGCGCGCTGCCATGGAGGCCGCGTTGGCCCGTCACTGCCCGCCCGGTGTCAGCTACACCAGACCGGAAGGGGGTATGTTCCTCTGGCTGACCCTGCCTTCCCACATCAGTGCCATGGCGCTGTTTGACGAGGCGATCAAGGAGAAGGTGGCCTTCGTACCCGGCGCCCCCTTCTACGTGCGCCCCGAGATCAAGAACACCCTGCGCCTGAGCTTCTCCTGCGTCGATGAAGCGACCATTGAAGAGGGGGTCAAACGCTTGGCCCGCGCCCTCCAGCGCATGCTCTGATCGCCCAAGCCAAACCGTATCAACAAAAAAACCAGCGAGTGATCGCTGGTTTTTTATGCTCCCCATTCAACCGTTCAGCCAAACAGGGTCTTGCAAAACTGCTTCATCGGAATGGGGCGGCTGTAACGATACCCTTGCAGATAGTCAACGTGGCGCGCCCGCAGGTAGTCCGCCTGCGACTGCTTCTCGACCCCCTCCGCGATCAGGATCAATTCAAGTCGCTTCGCCAGATCAATCACGTTTTCAACGATATGACTGGAGAGTGCATCCGTGCCGATCATCTCTACAAAGCTCCGGTCAATCTTGATTGCATCGACCTGAAACTGTTGCAGATAGGTGAGACTGGAGTGACCGGTGCCAAAATCATCGATAGAGATCAACACGCCCAGTTTGCGCAACTCGGCAAACATCCGGGCCGTTGTCTCATCAGCTACCAGCAGTTCACGCTCAGTCAGCTCCAGCCCTAAATCAACGGGATTGTCCTTAAACGCGTCGAGAAACGCCTTGCAGTCAGCCAACAGGTCGAGATCCTGAAAGTGCTTGGCGCTGATATTGAAGCAAAAGTGAAACTTTGCCGGCAGCTTGCGGGCATAAGGGGAGAAGTGGTCGCGCACCTGCGCCATCAACAGGCTGGTCATGGGCACGATCAGCCCGCTATCTTCCGCCAGCGGAATAAAGCGATCCGGCGAGATCATCCCCTGCTTGGGATGCTGCCAGCGCATCAGCACCTCACAGCCACGCCACTGCTCATCCTCACCGGAGACCACCGGCTGCAGATAGGGGATAAACTCCTCTTCGATCAACGCCCGCTTGAGCTCTTCCGCTGGTGAGCTGCTACGCCCCATCAGCCTGAAGGTGCCGAATCCAATCAGCAGCGCCAGCAACGGAGAGAGGAACAAGGTATATCTGGAGTAGCGCCATGCGTGGCTCCAGTAGTCATGCACCGTGACCCGGGTGACGACCTGATAGGGGAAATCGGCCGAAGCGAGGGCAATATAACCTTCTTCTGTCGGAGAGGGCGCAGCCCCGACCTGACCTGAGCCAAACAGAGCCCTCTGCCCCACCACGAGAGCCATCGGGGAGTTCTTGCTGGAGATCTCCAGGGTATTGCGCAGGTAGTAGCCATCTACACCGATCAGCACACTCCCCTTGTCCGTTTCATGACGCAGAACGATCAAGGGGCGATCCGGTGTGACCTCATTGCCAGGCAGCAGTTGCAACCTGCCATCCACATAGCGGTCGGGATTGAAGGGGCCATCGTAGTCACCATAGAGCGAGGTGCAGTAGATGTGGCTGCCGACAGCCAGATTGGCGGAACGGACATAAGGCACCGTGGCCACCTGTTCGCGCAGCAGTTGTGCCGCCTCCTTGCAGGAGTGACCAAGCATCCCCTTCACATTGATGGCCGCATGCTGGGCATGGCCGATGGAGCGCTCAAACATCACACGGGCATGCTGCAACCGTGAATCGGCATCACGCTCTGTCTCCGTCACGGTCTGCCAGATAACGGCAACAACCCCCAGCAGCAGGATCCCGCCCCCCATCAGCAGCGCCAACAGAATCCTCGAGTAAAGCTGGCGACGTTTCAAACGACGAAATGGCATGGCGGCCTCTTTGATACTCGGATAATGGGTGACAGCCTCGGTGGACAGGCGAAAAGGGTCGCCATAATAGCGATTGTTCAACAAATCTCCACCCAACAAAAATCAATCAATTCAAACTATTGTTCAACAATATGTCGTAAGAAGAGGATAGAGTTAAAAAACGTCAAACAGAAAACTCCCGAAGCACGCCTCACTTGTTGAAGGGAAGCCACACCATTAAAGTTGAGCAAACGGCAGCAGGAGCATGCAGCGATGAAGATTCTTATTACCGGAGGAACCGGCTTTATCGGCCGCAAGCTGGTTGCCCATCTCAAGGTCAATCACGAGGTCGTGGTCTTGAGCAGGCAGGGGAGCCGCGCCTACTCCCTGCTCGGTCACGATATCAAGGTATTGGATAACCTCGACCGGCTTGATGACCTCAATGACGTGGACGCGGTGATCAATCTGGCCGGTGAACCCATCGCCGCCGGACGCTGGAGCGAGTCGCGCAAACAGCTGCTCTGCGATAGCCGCTGGCTGTTGACCGAGCAGCTGGTGGATCTCATCAAGCTATCCAGCACGCCGCCTAAGGTGCTGATCAACGCCTCCGCCATCGGCTGGTATGGCAGACAGGGCACCGAAACCCTCGATGAGCAGTGCCGCTCTCCCAACGACGAGTTTACCCACCAGCTCTGCCAGCAGTGGGAAACCCTGGCGCAGGAGGCCCAGAGCCGCCAAACCCGGGTCTGTATCGTTCGGATCGGGCTGGTGCTTGGCATGGATGGCGGCGCCCTGCCCAAAATGCTCCCCCCCTACCGACTCGGACTCGGCGGCCCCATGGGATCGGGCAGCCAGATGATGAGCTGGATCCATGTGCAGGATCTGGTGCGCGCCATGCTGTTCTTGCTGGATCACGAAGAGTGCAGCGGCATCTTCAACGGCACTGCACCCCATCCGGTCAGCAACCGGGAGTTCAGCCAGACCCTTGCCACCACGTTGCACCGCCCGCACCTCTTTTTCGTGCCCGCCCCCCTGCTACAACTGGTGATGGGTGAAGCGGCCGATCTGCTGCTGACCGGACAAAAGGTGATACCAGCACGGCTGCAACAGGCCGGTTTTCACTTCAGCTATCCCGAGCTGCCGAGCGCCCTCACCAATTTGCTGCGTGAGCCCCGCTAACTCACACCCGCTCGCGGCGTCCGCTCGTCAGCACCTCGCATAACAAGAAGCCCGGCCAATGGCCGGGCTGCTTGTTTATTGTGGCTGCGCTATTGCACTCTGTGGCATCGGTTCGCGCTGGCGGGATTACAACAGTCCCTGACCCAGCCCTCGCAACCGATCGCTCAGGGTGCCAGCCAGCAGCTGACGCTGCATCCCCTGCCCCGCCAGCGTCACCAGCAGTGCCCCCAGCGTCGGCAGGCCGAGCCAGATGGTCCAGTGGAACTGCCACAGCCCCTCGAACCACCACCACTGCAGGCCAAAGGAGCAGAGCTCCACCACCATGGCGGCACAGAGCCCCGCCAGCGCACCACTGGCCACCAGCTCCCAACGCAGCATCTTTTTCAGCAGTTCGCTGCTGGCACCCAGGGTGCGCATAAGCAACAGCTCGCGCCGACGCTGGGCCATGCTGGCCTGGGTCTGGGTCAGCAGCACCAGCAGTGCGGCCACTGTCACCAGCCCCAGCATCAGCGCCAGCGCCCGGCTCACCTGCTCCGATACCTGAGTAAGCCGCGCAATCAGGTCATCCACATCGATAAGGCTCACCGTGGGGTGACGGCGGATCAACTCCACCTCGGCAGTGCGCCCCGCCTCGGGCAGCCGGTAGCTACCAAGCCAGGTTCGGGAGAAGGGTGCCAGCAGATCCTCGGAGAAGATCATGTAGAAGTTGGGACGCATATTGTCCCATTTGATGCTGCGCAGACTGGTGACCCTGGCGCCAAAGCTGCGCCCCTCGATGGTAAAGGCGAGCATGTCCCCCAACTTGATATCGAGCCGCTTGGCCAGCTCGCTATCCACCGACACCTCGCCGGGCCCGGCAAGCCATTTACCGGCCACCAGCTTGTTGTCGATTGGCAGGATCGCCGTGGTAGTGAAGTTAAGCTCCCGATCGACCCCTTCACGACCACTGCTGGCCCCCTCGCCCACCGCCTCACCGGCGATATGGGTCAGCCTGCCACGCACCATGGGGTAGAAGTCGGAAGTGTTGGCCCCGGCCGCCGCCAGTTCGCTCAGGATCCCCTCCCGCTCGTTCTCCGCCACATTGACCAGAAAACGGTTGGGCGCATCGACGGGAAGACGGGCCGAAAACTCATCCAGCAGATCGACCCGGGCCGCCCATAACAGACCAAACAGCATCAATGCCAGCGCAAAGCCCGCCAGCTGAAACAGGCCGCTGCTGCGCTCGCGCGACAGATGGGCCAGCGCCAGCCGCAAGGCATGAGGCCCGCTCACTCTCGCTCCCAGCCGCAACATCAGCGCCGCCAGCAGGGCCAGCAGCCCCATCAGCAAGCCCATGCCCCCCACCAGACCCAGCGCCAGCCGTACATCGGCGGTAAAGCCCCAGACCAGCGCAAACAGCCCGAACAGGCCGACCGGCAGGGCCAGCCAGGGGGGAATACCCGCCTCCAGCTCCCGGCGCAATACCCGCAGCGGCGGCACTTTCAGCAGCCGCAAGAAGGGCACAAAAGCGAGCAGCAGGGTGATAAAGAGCGCCACTGCCACGCCCAGCGCAAAGGGGCGCCAGGAGGGGGGCGGCAGATCCGGCGGCAGCAGGTCCCCCAGCAGTTGCAAGGTGAGCCACTGCATGGCTGTGCCCGCCACCAGACCCAGCAGCGCACCGATCAGCGTCAGCGACAGCAGCAGGGTTCCCATCAGTTGCCAGAGCGAGCGACGAGATGCCCCCAGGGTCTTGAGCAGCGCCACCATATTGGTCTGGCGCTCGGCAAAGTGGCGCACCGCAATCCCCATCGCCAACGCCCCCAGCAACACCCCGCTTAACGAGGCAAGCCGGAAGAAACGCTCGGCATTGGCCAGCGAGCGACCCACCTGGGATTCGCTGTCATCCGGTTTGATCCACTTCTGTCCGGCCTGCAATTGCGGCAACAACCATTGCTCGTAACGGGCCAGCGACTCTCGCGGCCCCTTGAACAGATAGCGCCACTGCTGGCGGCTGCCCGGGAGCAGGGCTCCGGTCGCCTCGATATCGGCACTGTGGATCAGCGCACGCGGCGCCAGCAGGAAGGGGCTGAAGCCCTGATCCGGCTCCTCGCCAAGCAGGCCTGCCACCTTGAGCACCGTATTACCCACCTCCAGCTCATCCCCCGTTTTGGCCTTGAGCAGCTGCATCACCCGGGCGGAGAGCCAGATCTCGCCGGGAGCTGGGGCGCGGGCAGGTTCCAGAGTGAGCTTGCCGTAAAAGGGAAAACCGTCGGGCACCGCCCGAATGGAGGCAAGCTGCAACGTATCACCGTGAAACAGCATGCTGTTGAAGCTGACGGTGGTCTGCACCGCCAAGCCATCCTGTTTCGCTCGGGCCAGCCAGCCATCCGGCAGCGCAGCGGCAGTGCGCAACACCCGATCCGCTCCGATAAAGTCGCGGCCCGACGCCTTGAGTCCGGCATCGAGCCGATCCGCCACCAATGCCACACTCAAGACACACGCCACGCTAAGCGCTAGCGCCAGCACAAACCAGCGCAGCTCGCCGCTGAAACCTTCCCGGCGCAGCAGTCGCCATCCCAATCGCCACTGCATCATCCCTTGCATCTCCCGCCAGATCCGCTGCTCACCCCGTTACACCACATCATGGGCCACCTCGCGATCCAGCCGACCCGCCGTCATGACCAGTTGCCGCTGGCAACGCTCGGCCAGCTGATGGTCATGGGTCACTACCACTAGCGTGGTGCCGTGCTTGCGATTGAGTTCAAACAGCAGCTCGATCACCTTCTCGCCGGTCTTGCTGTCGAGGTTGCCGGTCGGCTCGTCCGCCAGCAGCAGGCTTGGACGGGTCATAAAGGCGCGGGCGATGGCCACCCGCTGCTGCTCACCGCCGGAAAGCCGTGGCGGCAGATGGTGTAACCGCTCGCCAAGCCCGACCGCGGCCAGCAGATCGCGAGCTCTTGGTTCGCAATCACGCTCGCCGCGCAGCTCGGCGGGCAGCATCACATTCTCCAGCGCCGTCATGGTCGGGAGCAGCAGGAACGACTGGAACACAAAGCCGATCTGCTCGGCGCGCAATCTGGCCCGCCCCTCTTCATCCAGCTCGCCCAAGGATTTGCCGAGGATTTCGATCTCCCCCTGACTCGGCAGATCGAGCCCGGCCAGCAGCCCCAGCAGGGTGGACTTGCCGGAGCCGGAGGCGCCGACCAGTGCCACCGTCTCGCCGCTATTGACTTGCAGATCGATCCCTTCAAGGATGGTGAGGCTTTCCTGGCCGAGGCGAACCGATTTGCCGAGGCCCTTGACGACAATAATGGGGGTTGAACTCATGCTCTGTATCCTTTGTTCCAATCCCTTGATGACAATCCATAGCGGGAGTTGAATTGATGGTGCGTATTCTGTTTGCCTTGTTTGTTGGCCTCGGCAGCCTGCTCTCGTCGACTCAGGCCCAGACCCTGCTGGTGCTGGGAGATAGCCTGAGCGCCGGCTATCAGATGCAGGTTGAGCAGAGCTGGCCCGCCCTGCTCAGCCAGAAATGGCAGGAGGAGGGGGGCAAACACACCCTGCTCAATGCCAGCATCAGCGGTGAAACGACACAAGGGGCGCTGGCCCGTCTGCCCGCTCTGCTGAAGGAGCACAAGCCGGACTGGCTGCTGATCGAACTGGGGGGCAACGATGGCCTGCGCGGCTTCGCACCGACCATTACCCGCCAGAATCTGGCCAGCATGATCGCGCTCGCCAAGGAGCAGCAGACCCGCGTGGTGTTGACCCAAATCCAGCTGCCCCGCAACTACGGTGCCCGCTATCTGCGCCAGTTCGAACAGATCTTTCCCGAGTTGGCCCAGGCTAACGATCTGCCGCTGCTGCCCTTCTTTATGGATGATATTGCGCTGCGCCCTGAACTTATGATGAACGATGGTATTCATCCCACCCCGGCGGCCCAGCCCCAAATCCGCGATAAAGTCGCACGCTTTATGGAGCCGCTGCTCAGCCAATAAGCCCGCCATCTATCACCAATATCCCATAACAAAATATCCCGCCAAAATCGGATGTTTTGAATGGTCGACGATCTCTGCGTGGCACCTTGATTCAACCAATCCATCGCCAATACCCAGTAACAAAACATCCCGCCGAAGCGGGATGTTTTGTTACTGATTTAGCATAACCGGCAGGCAGCTTCTCAGCTTTCCAGCACCTGACGCAGCCGCTCCTGGGCCACGCCGACCAGCAAGTCGGGCTGGAATTTGGAGATAAAGCGGTCACAACCAACTTTCTTGACCATGGCCTCGTTGAAATTGCCACTGAGTGAAGTATTGAGGGTGATAAAGAGATCGGACATGCGCGGATCGCTGCGCACCTCGTGGGTCAGGCGGTAGCCGTCCATCTCCGGCATTTCGGCATCGGTGATCATCAGCAGGATCTCGTCAGTCACCTTCTTGCCAGCATCGCACCACCCCTTGAGCAGGGTCAGCGCCTGCAAACCATCCTGACACTCGATCACCTCAAGCCCAAGCTGGCCCAGGGTCTCGCGCACCAGATTGCGGGCGGTGCTGGAATCATCGACGATCAGCACTTTGCGGCCATGCATCTCGGGCAGGATCTCCCGATCCAGCACCTCTTCAGAGATCCGGATGTCATAGGTGATGATCTCCGCCAGCACCTTCTCTACATCGATGATCTCGACGATCTGATCCACCCCATCTTCGGGAATGCGGGTGATGGCGGTGAGGTAGTTGGCGCGCCCGGCAGAGCGCGGCGGTGGCAGAATGTCCTTCCAGGTCATGTTGACGATGTTGGCCACCTGCCCCACCAGAAAACCCTGAATGGTGCGGTTGTACTCGGTGATAATGAGGTTGGATTCACTGTCGATGGGCATGGGGCGCATGCCGATGGCGCTGCGCAGGTTGATCACCGGGATCGAGGTACCGCGGATATTGGCCACCCCGCTGATATTGTGATGGGAGCCCGGCATCTTGCTCAGATGGGGCAACTTGACCACTTCCCGTACCTTGAAGACGTTGATGGCGAACATCTGACGGGTGCCGAGACGAAACATCAACAACTCGAGGCGGTTTTCACCCACCAGTTGAGTTCGTTGATCAACGGAATCCAATATACTCGCCATACGCTGATATCCATCTGATTATTAATCGACTCTATTATAGAGGCTGCCCGCCAGGAAAGGCAGGCGCATTTTCAACCAGAGCGACCAACCAGACAAAAAAAGTGAGGCCGAAGCCTCACTTATCTCATTGATTTTAAAATCAATAGCTACAGACAGACTTCCAGCTGCCATCGGTTGCCTTGGGCTCGCTGCTGGTCCACCAGTTCGCCTGCCACACTACCTTGTTATGGGTGATGCGATCGCCGCCATTGGCATGATCCCCCTGTGGCCAGCTCGGATAGGCCTTGTAGGCCGCCGGATTGACGTTCTGGCTGCTGCAGCTGGTGCCCGGATTCTCACCGCCACCCGAGCCCAGCACGGCCTCCGGCAAGGTCGGGAACTCGGCCTTGAGACCAATGGTCTGGCTGCCGCTGATGATGCGCATACCGCTCGGCACGCCAGCGGCGGGCAGGTAGTAGGTCATGGCGACTTCAATCTCGGCCCCCGGTGCCAGAGTCTGCCAACCCGGCAGGTTCATGGCGACCTTGTGGAAGTCCTTCTCATTGGCAATGCCTTCCGAATTGTCGTTGCCACCGCTCTCCACCACTTTCAGCCCCATGCCACTCTGATCCGTGATGGTGTCAGAGGTGGAAGTGGGCACCAGAAACTCGATGCGCGCGCCGCCCGGAATGGTCTGGGTCGACTTGTTGACCAGATTGAGTTTCGGGTTGATCGGGTAGTTGGAGTCCCCTTCCTTGAAGCCGGAGAGGCTGACCTGGATGTCGAGCTGGGCGCTCGGCGCGGCCAGATCGTTTTGCTTGGTGTTGTACGGAGTTGCCTTGGCAAACTTCTCGTAAGCCAAGGTGGTCAGGGTGCTGCCCATGCCGTACTCGTTCTTGGCCGGATCGAAGGCGTAGTCACCCGCCATCTCCCAGAACATCACGCCACCCAGACCGCGCTTGATGATGTAGTCCAGCTTGTGGCCCATGGACTCTTCATCTTCGGTTGAGAGGAACACCTTCTTCTCTTCGTTCCACAGCCAGGGCGCGTGGGCCTTGTCATCGTAGTAACGCACATACTTGCCCTGCATCACGTGAGCCGGATTGTTGGGATCCAGACCCCAGGCAGTGCCATAACTTGGCAATGTGGTGATGCCGAGGCTGGCCGCATTCTCCAGGTTCTTGGCATGCCACATGGGCACGGCGCCACCGCCGATCTCCTTGCCGTTCTTGTCGAGATCATGCCAGATGTTGTCGATGCCGACCGCCCCGTTGCCGCACGGAATGGTGCTGCCACCAGTGCCCGGCTGGCACTCGTTCTGGCTCGGCAGGGCTGCCTTGCCACCCAGCCCGTGACTGCCACCGCTTACCCCCTGCCAACCGCGGGTGTAATAGGGCACGCCAACGTTGATCTTGCCAGCCGCCAGCGCACCGCGGAAGTAGTGGGCAGACCAGGCGGCGTTGAGGTAACCGATACCGCCAAACTGGGTCTGGGTATAGACGCCCCAATGGGAGAGCTCGGGGTCAGCATTGTTGTCGAACAGGGCCGCGTTGTGACCGACAAAGTGGTTCCAGGCGCCGTGGAAGTCATAGGTCATCAGGTTGACGTAGTCGAGATACTGGGTGACCTGGAAGTTCTCCATCCCGCGCAGCAGATAGGCCGAGGCCGGTGAGGCGATGGTCAGCATATACTTGCGGCCATCTTCGTTACCGGCGTTGTCGAGCCGCGCCCGCAAGGTCTTCATCAGCACCTCGTAGTTGGCAAACAGCTTGGCCCGGCACTGGTTGGAGAGCGGGAAGTCGTTGGGATTGCCCGCATCCTTCATCGAGGTGGGGTATTCGTAGTCGATATCGACCCCATCAAAGCCGTACTGGCGGATAAAACTCACCGCCGAGTCAGCCAGGGTGTTGATACCGGCAGTATTGACCGAGCAGTCCCCCTTGGTAGTGGCGGTGTAGAAGCCGCGGGTATCGGCCCAGCCGCCGACCGAGATGAGGGTCTTCACGTCCGGATACTGCTTCTTGTACTTCGACAGCAGGTTGAAGTGGCCCTTGTAGGCGAATTCAGGATCCATCTCGGCACCCGGCACGCCATCCCAGGTCATCTTGGTGGCTGCATCGTCCACCTTGATGGTGTGGCTCTGCTCATCCACCGCCGCGAAGGCGTAGTTGATGTGGGTGATCTTGTTCCATGGAATATCGCTCACCAGATAGGCGGGCAGGCCGTTCTTGCCGGTGCGCCAGGAGGTGAAGTAGCCGATAACCCGACGGGCATGGTCATCCCCCATGCACTCGTAACCATCCGGACGATAGATCTGGCGAATGTCACAAGAGAGGTTGCCACCGGTGGGCGGCAGCGCGGCCTCCTCGACATTGACGGTCACCGCCGCCGACTCACCGCTCAGATTGGTCTTGTCAGTGGCCACCAGCTTGAGGGCGGCACTCCCTTTGGCATCCGGCGTCCAGTTCACCTGCCAGGGGGCTGTGGTATCTTCGGCCACCTTCTTGCCGTCGACATAGAGCTCGACTTTGGCCACATCGTTGTTGGCATCGGTGACGTTGCCGCTCACCGCCACACTGCGACCCAGCGTCACCTTGGCCCCATTGGCCGGGCTGCTGATGCTCGCCTTGGGCGCCTCTGGCGCCACCACGGCGGCGACGTTGAAGCTCGAATCCGCCTCGCTCAGCACCTTGCCGTCTTTATCCAGCGCGCGAGCCTTGAGGGTATGGGCCCCCACTCCGGCGGCGCTCCAGCTGGCACTCCATGGCGAGGCGTTCGCCGTGGCGACCAGCTTGCCGTCGACAAGATATTCCACCCGGGCCAAGGCCGTCACCGGGCCGCTCAAGGTCACCGCCAGCGCCACACTGGTACCTTCGTTGAAGCTGGCACCGGCAGCTGGCGAGCTGACGGCTACGCCGAGTGCAGGAGGGGGCACCTCGCCACCATAGGGCTTCCAGGCATCTGCCCAGACCACCCCGACACCCGGCTCATAGTGATAGGGGGATGCCCCGCACCAGCCTGAATAGGGGAATTCTTTGCACTCGTAGAGGGCACCGACGTTGCTGACGATATCGCCAGCCTTGTAGGCAGTACCGGATTTATAGGCGGGATAAGCGGCCTGGGCCCAGGCGGGCGCAGCCGCAAGGGCGACCAGCATGGCAAGCCTGCTGGGTCTGAAGAGCTGTTGCATATTGTTATCTTCCTTGTTTTGTCTTGGCATTGGTCACCAAGGCAAAGAACAATCGCAACCTGCATGATGGGCGCAGACAACTGGCAATGGACCTGCCACAAAAACCACCCCTCACCCAGGGAAACCCCGCTATCTGGATCCACGCTCGAGACCGGAAGCATTGCGCCCCGACATCACTGCCGGTTTGCCCTTTACCTGGGTTCCGTGAGGAACGAACCCAGTATAGGAAGGCGACAAGATCCCCTCAATCTTTATTCTCAAAGAGAATTATCCCCTGCCACGAAAGCGTCATGATCACAGGGTTAGAATTGATTGAATTATCAAAAAAATCATACTGTTACTGGGATCATAAAAACGCTTTTCCTCATCTTCCCAGATTCGTTTAATGTGCGTTGGCTCACTGGTATGACATGCCAGAAATGTGACAATGCGCGCCCTTGGTCAACGAGCCAAGGCTATGGAATCACTGGCAAAAATAAAAAAGGAACACCTATGAAAGGTACTCGTACCCTGCTGTCGCTGGCCGTGGGGCTGGCACTTGCATCCTCAGGCGCCCATGCGGCATTTGTCTGCCCGTCCGATCCGGCTCAACTCACTCCCATCCCGACCATTCAGGGCACAGGTTCCGCCAGCGCGCTGGCCACCCAGACCGTGACCGACAAGAACGGTAACGTGACCGGCAAAATCAGCACGGGCACCTTCAACGTTCGCGGTATCGTGACGACGCTGGGCCAAAGCCTGACCAAGGGTTTCTATCTGACTGACCCGGTGGGCGATGGCAATCCGGCCACCTCTGATGGCATCTTTGTCTATCTGAACGACAAGGACTTCGCGACCAAATATAAAGACATCAAACCGGGGGCTGAACTCTGCCTCGAAGCCAAGGTCGAGGAGTATTACGGCGGCACCCAGCTCAAGCCCACCTTCGAATCCAGCAAAGCCCGCCTGCAAGTCACCGCACAAGGGCTGAATGTGCCGACCAGCGTACTGCAGGTCAATGAAGGGGAGACGCTGGCGCAAGCGCTCAATCGCCACGAAGGGATGCGGGTACGTCTCGACAGCAGCAGTGACCTGCACCTGACCCGCAACTACGGCTTCGACTACAAGGTCTATCGCAACAACGTAGAGTTGGCCCACAAAACCCCGCTGATCAAACCGACCCAACTTCATGTTGCCAACAGTGCGGACGCTGTCGCACTGGCCACCAAAAATGGCAGCAACCGTCTGGTGGTCGAGTCTGATTACAAAGCGCCGGATGGCGTACTGCCCTGGTTCCCGAGCTGGGATGCCGATCAGGGTTATCTGCGCATCGGTGATCAACTGACCGGGCTGGAGGGGGTGATCGTATACAACAAGGATGCCTTCCGTCTGATGGTACCGAGCGATATCACCCTGACTGCCGGTGCTCTGCTGCGCAGCCCTGAAGAGGATCGTCAAGATGCGCCGGCTCGCCTCGCTGGTAGCGATCTGCGGATCGGCAGCTTCAACGTGCTCAACTACTTCACCAGCCACTCCAGCATTGGCGGTGCACTCAATATCCTGTGCAAGGATCAGGCGGATGCCGACAACGCCAAAGGTTGTAACCGGGGTGCCAAGAGCCAGCCCGAGTTCGAGAAACAGCGCACCAAGATCGTCAATGCCATTACCGCAATGGATGCCGATCTGCTCGGCCTGATGGAGATGGAGAACAACGGCTTCGAGGATAACTCGGCCCTCCACAATCTTGTGACCCGCCTCAACGAACAGCAGAAGGATGCGAGCAAACACTACGCCTATGTGCGTCTGCCGGTCACTGCCCTTACCGATGGCAAGTTCTTCGGCGGCGACGCTATCATGGTGGCGATGATCTACCGTCCTGCCCTGCTCACCCCCAGCGGAGATGCCAGCGTCATCAAGCTGCCGGAGCAGCGCTACACCACTGGTGGTGTGGCCAAGACAGCCGGTCAGCGCGACTCACTGGTTCAGACCTTCACCCTCGCCAAGAGCAAGGAGCCGCTGACACTGGTGGTCAACCACCTCAAATCCAAGGGGTCAGGCTGCTACGAAAATGGCGATGGCAAGACAGAACCGGCCGACCTGCAAGGCAAGTGCACCGAGTTCCGGGTCTCTGCCGCCAAGGTGCTGGGTGAGGCGGTCAGCAAACTGCCGGGCCAGGTGCTGTTGGTGGGCGACTTCAACTCCTACGCCAAGGAAGATCCGATCCGGGTACTGACCGACTACAACCCGGCCACCAGCGAGCGGAAGATCGTATCAGCCTCCCACACCTTTATCGGTGATCAGTCCTATGAACAGCTCGGTCGCGAAGTGACTCGCAGCTACGGCCTGATCGATCTCAACGTCAAATTCAACAAGGAGAAAGCCATCTCCTACAGCTACGACGGGGAGCTGGGCACCCTGGACTATGCCCTCGCCAACCCGGCGCTGGCCAGCAAGGTGGCAGGTGTCGCCGACTGGCACATCAACTCCTTCGAGAGCTCCCTGTTCGAATACGGCAGCCAGTACACCGGCTCCCTGCTCAAGTCTGACAACCCCTTCAGTGCCTCTGACCATGATCCCATCATCGTCGACCTGAGACTGGAGAGCGATGCCACCAAACCGGACACCTCCTCAGGCGGTGGTGCACTGGGACTCGGCCTGCTGGCCCTGTTACCGCTGGCCTGGCGACGTCGCCGTTAACCACAGGCGCATTTGAATAGTGCAACCAAAGCCCGTGACTCTCGCGGGCTTTTTCATTCAGGTCATTGGATTTACAAATGAAAGGCGCGGGCGTATGGAGAAAATAAATGATGGAGAAAACAAAAAGGCCACCGCGATGCGGTGGCCTTTTTGTTTCTTTTAACAAGAATTTGGTGGAGCTACGCGGGATCGAACCGCGGACCTCTTGCATGCCATGCAAGCGCTCTCCCAGCTGAGCTATAACCCCAATTTTTGTGAATGACCGACAGTCACTCTGAATTTGGTGGAGCTACGCGGGATCGAACCGCGGACCTCTTGCATGCCATGCAAGCGCTCTCCCAGCTGAGCTATAACCCCAAATTCGGTACTGAATGAATGGTTCTGGCGGCCATTCATCCTAAATAATGGTGGAGCTACGCGGGATCGAACCGCGGACCTCTTGCATGCCATGCAAGCGCTCTCCCAGCTGAGCTATAACCCCACAAAGGTCGGCTTGGGTGATACACACCACACTGCCCTGGGTATTCAATAAAACAATCAAGAATCTGGTGGAGCTACGCGGGATCGAACCGCGGACCTCTTGCATGCCATGCAAGCGCTCTCCCAGCTGAGCTATAACCCCTTTGATTCCAGATTGTTCGAGGAGAATTTGGTGGAGCTACGCGGGATCGAACCGCGGACCTCTTGCATGCCATGCAAGCGCTCTCCCAGCTGAGCTATAACCCCAACTCACCTCGGTGCTGACGAAGTTATCTCCGGCAACGGAGGCGCATGATAGGCATCACCCGCTTTGCTGTCAACCCTAAAATAACCGCGACTGATTCGTTTAGTCAAAATTGCAGCAGTTCGCTGTTTTTACCAGCAAGACGCGTGCTATCTCTCTGTTTTATGTCACAAATCGGCTCAAGCACCTATAAAGGAGAGGCCGTGCAGCAAGCCTCTTTCCCCGTGCAACGCCCCCGCTCTCAGGCATCTTTTGCAGGCTGATCGTCAGCTTCTCCCCCGTCACCTCGGGAAAGCCTTTCCATAAAGGGCATTGCATTTGAAAACCCTTTCCATGATTTTTGTAAATTTACAACACGGAAAGTTGATCTGGCTCACAAATGACCATAGGATCAAACCGTGACCCAGGTCACACCCCATAACCATAAATGACAGAGCGATGAGGTAAACCATGTTTGAGAATCTGGCAGTCCTGTTCCACCTGCGCGGTGCAACCACCAAGAACGGCGTTGTAGAGAAAGATGCCTATGCCCCCTCCACCCGTGAATACTACTTCCGCTACGGCAAATAATTGCTGAAAGCCTTTCACGGAAAATGTAATAAAACAACAACACACATCATCACACAGCCCTTTCGAGGCGCTGTCCTGTCCGGGCCAGATGTTCCACGGCCAAACCTGAACTCCACCAAACAAGAATGGGGCCCGCAGGCCCCATCTTTTATTGCTCCGGATTGTCATTGCACCAGACCAGATAGTGCTCCGGCTAATCGGCAAGCCTTGCAACCCTGGAACGGCTCAGAGCTTGATCCAGGCATCGGCCCAGGCCGTACCCTTGCCCGGCTCATAAGCCCAGGCAGCACCTGCACACCAGCCGGTGTAGGGGTGCGGTTTGCACTCGTAGCTGGCACCGCCGTTGCTGACCCGCTCACCCGCCTTGTAGGGAGTCCCCTCTTTATAGACCGGATAGTCAGGCGGCGTTACACCCCCCTCCTCCCCTTTCACCAGCAGGCTATGGGTGGTGCTGCGGCTCAGATTACCTTCATCTGTGACCGTCAGTTTGATCTCCAGCTTGGTATCGCTGGCCGGCTTGGGCAGGGTCAACTCCAGAGTGACCTGATCCAGTGCCGGGGCAGAGGCTCCAGCCGGGATAGTCCAGGCATAGGAGAGCGGCTTGCCTTCCGGATCGCTAGAGTGCTGGCCAGAGAGAGTCACCTTGCTGCCACCTTCGGCCTGCGCCGGGCCAGTGATATTGGCCACCGGCGGCAGGTTGGTGCCACCGCCGTTATCCTCGATCACCACCTCCGGATAGAAGTGCTGAACGCAGCGGCTGTAATCCCCTGCCTTGAAGGCGCTGAAACGGGTCTGGTAGCCCACCAGCTTGCACGCATAGCTCTTGCCACCGTTGGGGTTCTCTGCCACATAGCTCCAGTCCTGCTCCCAATAGATGGGCAAGGCACCGGCGCCATTGTCATCAAACACCTTCATATTCTTGCAACCCAGCACCTCGTCGGATGGCACCGCCACTCCGAGGTAGTTGGCAAACTCGCGGTAGTAGTTGATGCGATTCTGGGACTGGGCGTGCTCGACCGGACCGCCGCACTCCACCCCGCCGTTGATGATCTGGGTAGTGACCCCGAAGCCCGGCACCAGACCGTTCTGCTTGTCATGGTCATTCGGCTGCCAGGTGCCATCGATGACATGGAGCATGGAAGGCTTGGGCGGCTGCGGATAGGTATAGAAGAACACCGCACTGGCGAGGTTCAGCCAGGTGTCGGCCACCAGATCGGGGCGGTCGAGCAGGGTGCGCACCGTGCCGAACATCGCCTCGGAGAAGGGGCCATAGTTGTAGTTGTAGGAGAGCTGCTTGGCACCGCGGCCAAAGTAGCTCTTGAACTCGCCATTGTCGAACGTACCGCACGGCCACTGCTGACCCTGCCACACATCGGGACGGCACTCGGCGTTGTAACCGCCGCGCATGGTCTCATTCCATCCCATCTCGCGCACGTAGACCAGCGCCTGACGCCACTCGGCCTCCGGGCGCCAGTTTTCATGGCCACCGGTCTCCTGGGCGAAGTGGGCGAACATAGTTGCCAGCGTCTTGCGGCAGATGGCGTCAGCATCGCGGCCGTCGCTGTAGTCGCTGCACAGGGCCGGGAACTTGGCCGCCGCCTGCAACAGGCCACGATAGGTGTACTCGGGGGCGCGTAGCGGGAACAGGTAGTTGAACTGGCTCTCGCTCAGCAGGCTTTCGACCCGCTTGACGTTGCCCGGGTTGTCGGCACGGCCCGGCTGCACCGCCTCGACCACCAGATTGTCCCGGGTAGCGATGGAGGCCTTGACCGCTTCCATCGCCGGGAAGTCGGTCAGCGCCTTCTCTTTGGCATCCAGCTCGGCCAGGCTCATATAGACGGGGGTGGTGCTGCCATCCGGCGGGGTAGGCGTTGGCGGATTGGGCTTGTCATCGCCACCGGTATCCGGCGGGGTCACTTCCCCTTCGCCAACAAGCTTCCACGGGGTATCCCACTCATTGGCGGCCGCCATGCCGGGAGTCTGACCCGGGTTGACCCACCACTTGGCCTCGAAAATCTGGCCGTTGTAATTGACCTGGCTGCCGCCCGGATAGGATTTGTTGATGTCATATGCCTCGGCCGCCCACAGGTGGCCGCTCAGCATCATGCTGGCAAGCAGAAGGGTGATGCGGTTTTTTTTCATTATTGTTGCTCTCTATGGTTTTGTGGCAAAAGGCGGAGCCCGCCTGAACAGGCTCCGCCATCTTCATCATGGACTCAACCTAGGGGCAGCTTGCCGCCCCGACATCCAGCCAGACATCGTGCTTGCCCGGCTCGTTGCCTTGAGTCCACCACTTGGCCTTCCACTGACGGCCGTTGTGGTTGGTCAGCTCACCGCCGTTGTAGGCAACGGTAGCGCTCCAGCCCAGCTCAACCTGACTCGCCAGCGCCCACTGATCGGCGACGCGGCCCGGTTCATTGCCCAGAGTCCAATACTTGGCACGCCATACCAGCTGGTTGTGGCTCACCTTGTCGCCACCGTTGTAGACCTTGCTGGCCTGCCATGCGGGAACATTCGCCGCTTCCGGATCTGTGGTGTTGCAAGAGCCGTCGGCCACGGGCTCCAGCGTCAGCACGACGCGCCCTTCGCTCTGATGTACCCCATCCGAGACGCTCACACTCAGCTCATGCTGCTCGCTGGTGGTGACAACTGGCGGTAACAGACGCAGGTTGGCACTGGTCTCGCCGTCCGCCTGCCAGCCCGCCGGGAAGTGCCAGCGGTAGCTGAGCGCATCGCCCTCGGGATCCCTCGCCTCGGCAGTGATGGTCAGCCACTCACCGCCGATGCCGCCAAGCTGCGCCGGTACGGTCACCACAGGAGGCTGGTTCTCAACCACGCCCTGCTCCAGCGGCCGCCCGTTGACGGTAAAGGAGAGGGTCTGCTGCGGTGGCAACAAGCTCTGCTGTACCAGTGTCTGGCCACGGCACTGGATGGTGGCGCGACCTGGCTCGCTGGCGGTGGGCAGGTTGATGTGGAACTTGTTCATGACGCTGCTGGCCGCTCTGTGATTGGCCAGCCTGAAGCGCTGCAGACCATCGCGGGTCTCCACCTGCAACTGGCAGTCATTGCCGGACAGGGTGTTGCTGTCATCCGGGTAGGTGAAACCATAGGCGCCGTGCAGAGCCGGATAGATGTAACTGCGCAGGGCTCCTTGCGGATCGTAATAGCCCACCAGGGTGGTCACCGGCACGCCGAACTGCTCGGGCTTGCGCGCAACCTTGGTATCGATGGGGGAGACCTCCACCCAGCTCAGGCCATCCGAGGTGAAGCTCTTCTTGAAGCCCCTGCTCACCAGGGTCTCCTTGCCGTTGATAAAGAGGTGGCTGTTGTAACCGGCCCCGTGATCGATGGTCAGACTGCGCCCACGGTTGTCCGCAGAGGCAATCGGCACCCGGATATCACGGGTCCAGCGACCATCCCACATGGCGACCCTGACCAAGCCGTAATCCGCCAGCAGGGCACTCAGTCCTGCCTCGCTCAGGGCATCCATGGGGGCATCGACCTTCTCGATCCCCTCGATTGTGTGCTGATAGGGCTCCATCCTGGCCGTCGCACTGTTCCACTTGCTAAAGCCGGTGGCCGAGTTGGCATCGAACACCGCCTTGCTCTCCAGAAAACGCTGGATGATGGCGGCCGAATTGGGGGTATAGAGGGTGAAACGGTTGGCGCCGGAGAGAGGGCGGCCGCCTGCCATCGCATCGTGGCCAAACTTGCGGCCATCGAACGGTGGCTGGCACTGGCCATCCAGACAGGCATCCTCATTGGTGCGGGTCGGCGAGAAGTTGGGGATGAAACGGTGTTTGTCACTGTCCCAGCCCCAGCTGGAGTTGAGCTGATCGGCACTGCGGTGAACCGAGCCACGGAAGCCATCCACATAGTGGCCAAGGCCGAAGTTATGGCCCACCTCGTGGCTGAACTCGTTGCCCAGCGAATCATCCAGCGTGACGATGCCACCACCACCGGAACCACCGTGCACCTGAACCCCATTGGCATATTTGCCGCGGCTGTTGTGCGCCGTCAGCTGGGCCACCACAAAGGGATGGCTTCCCTCCCCTTCACCGGCACTGCTGTTGATGCCGTAGTTGGCATTGTCGATACCGTGGGAGATAAGCTCCTTGCCGATGCGCTGACGCATGGTGCCGCCATGCCAGCCCCCTTCGCTTGGGTCAAAGTCGGTCAGCAATGTGCCATTGGGCAACATCACCTCAGGCAGGGAGAGCGGTGCATACTGACTGACGATCAACCGGCTGGCCGGAATGGTCTGGAAGTATTCGCGATGGGCCTCCTTGTCATTGGCAAAGGCAAAGCGATCCCGCGGCGTGGTGAGCATGCCGATGTCGATGGTGTGCAGCAGCAGCTCGCCGGGGGCGCCGACTTTGATATCACGCAGTTCACCACTGAGATTGCCCTGACGAACGGAGAGGTTCAGTCCGGGCTGGATCCACTCGGCAGGCAGCTCGCCGCTCCAGGTATCCGCTGCATAGGTGATGCGGTTGTTCTCCAGCTCCCCCTCGCGGAACCACTGCCCATTGGCAAACTTGAACTGCAGGGTCTGGCCACGGGAGACGGTCACCTGTCGCTCGCCATAGAAGGCTGTCGAGTTATAACCGGCGCTGGAGCGGATCCGCACCATCTTGCCCTCCAGCTCCGGGCTCACGGGCAGGTAGATATCCCGAACCCAGCGGCCGTCGGCGGTCTGGATCTCCACCAGCGCGCGCCCGGTCAGCCGATCCTTGAGAAAGGCGCCGCTCTTGTCGCTCAGTTTGGCCAAATCAGCACTGCTGCTGATGACGGCAGTGGTGCCGCTCTCCGGGATGAAACTCACTCCCCCGGCAGGAGCTCCCGCGAGGTGGTAGACAGTCTCTGGCAGCGCCGATGGCGGCGACAAGGTCAGGGTGCCAAGCAGCTTGCCGCTGCCGTCACTAGCCTCCACCGTCATGGGAGTCACCCCGTCGGCCTGGAGCGGTTTCACCAGTAGCAGGCTCTTGCGCAGGCTGGTCAGGATGGGTTGGCGATCCCCCTCTTTGGGATGGGACGGCAGGATCTGGCTCTGGGCAAACTGCACGCTGGCAGCCAGGCTACCCGCCAGATCGCTTTGCGGGGTCGTGTCATTGAATATCAGGGGCGAGGTGGTGGCAGACAAGGGGCCAGCCGCCAGGGTTGCCATGATGAGGGCAGCGATTCGGGTCACATTTGTGGTCATTGTCGGGTTCTCGTTCATATTGCTACCGGGAATGAGGGGCATGTCGCCATGCCCCGTCATCGGTGAGGAGGCCTCAGTTACAGCTTGCTGCCCCGATATCCAGCCAGACATCGTGCTTGCCCGGCTCGTTGCCTTGAGTCCACCACTTGGCCTTCCACTGACGGCCGTTGTGGTTGGTGAGATCCCCGCCGTTATAGGCAACGGCTGCGTTCCAACCCAGATCAACCTGACTCACCAGCGCCCACTGATCGGCGGAGCGACTCGGCTCATTACCCTGAGTCCAGTACTTGGCACGCCATACCAGCTGGTTGTGGCTCACCTTGTCACCGCCGTTATAGACCTTGCTGGCCTGCCATGCGGGAACGTTGGCTGCTTCCGGATCTGTGGTGTTGCAAGAGCCCCCCTCACCGCCTTCGTTGATTGGCGTGACGGTGAGATGGGTGGCCGCGTTGGCATCGAGTGCGCCATCGGAGACGGTCACAGAGAGGTCATAACCGGTTTCGACATCCACCGCCGGGCCGGTGACCACCAGGGTGGCTCTGTTCTGGCCGGTCGCCGTGATACCGGCAGGTACTTGCCATTGATAGATCAGCTCGTCGTCATTGGGGTCGGATGCCTTGGCAGTGATGGTCACCTGCTTGCCCTCTTCCACCTTGACGCTGGCAGGCAAAGTCACCACCGGAGGCAGGTTGGGCTGCGGCGCCTTGTTGGTCACCACCACCTGATCCCTGGCGGTTAGTTGATGGTCATCGGTCACCGTCAGCTCGAACACCAGATTGATGTCGGCGGACACTGCATCGAGTACAACCCGGGCCTTGGCCTGAGTGGCATCAAGCAGAGCGGCCTGCGGGCCGGAGACCTGCTTCCAGCTGTAGGTCAGGGAGCCATTTTCCGGGTCGTGGGAGGCGGAGCCGTTCAGCGTCACCTCGGTCGGGCCGGTGACACTCAGATCGCTGCCCGCATTGGCTACTGGCGGCTTGTTGGCTGGCGGAGTGACCCCTTCGCCGTGACCGAGACCTTCATGCATGGTGTTGAGGATGTCGCCATTGTCGGCATCGATCTCCCAGGAGAAGAGCCCGCCCAGCTTGTTGGCCAGCACGTATTGGCCTTTCGCCTTGACCGAGCGCTCGTCGTCATAGGTGATCAGCTCGCCGGTGGAGGGCTTGAACAGGGTGGCCGCTTCGGCAGTCTCGTCGTAGTTGTACTCCCAGCCTGCGCCCATATGGCTGTTGACGATGTGGCGATAATCCAGCACGCCATCTTCCCAGGTGCCTTTGATCTTGCCGGTGGCGGTGCCGGTGAAGGGATCGTTACCCTGATAGCCGCTCACCCCTTTCCAGCCGCGACCGTAGGCGGCGGCACCGATCACCAGCTTTTCGGAGTCGACCCCTTGCGCCAGCAGTTGCTGTACCGCTGCATCAGTGTTGTAGCGCTTGTTGGCCGAGCCGTTGGTGGCCTGATAGAGGTTGGCCTGATGACCCAGGGAGGTATTGCTCCAGGCACCGTTGTAGTCGTAACTCATCACGAAGAGGTGGTCCATGTACTGCTGGGCAGCCTTGTAATCCACATCCTCGATCTTGTCGTAACCGGCACCGATGGCAGAGGTGAGCTGATAGGTGCGACCGGTCTCGGCCTCCAGCTCGTCGAGCATGGCGCGCAGATCCTTCATGATCAGCACATAGGTTTCACCATCTTTGGTCTTGTCCCCCAGATTGGGGTTGGCGCCATCGCCACCCGGGAACTCATAGTCGATATCGACACCGTCGAAGAACTTCCAGGTCTGCAGGAACTCTTTGACCGAGGCGACGAACACGTCACGCTTGGCCTTGTCATGCATGAAGAAGAAGGGGTCGGAGAGGGTCCAGCCACCGACTGAGGGGAGGATCTTCAGGTCCGGATAGGCCTGTTTGAGGGCCATCAGATTGCCGAAGTTGCCCTTGTAGGGCTCATCCCAGGCGACCAGTGACCCCTGCCCTTTTTGCAGCGCGGCCCAGGGATCGTGAATGGCGACCTGGAAATCCTTGCGCCCGGCACAGGCACGTTGCAGCGCCTGGAAGCTGCCGGCAATCTCTTTGAGGCTGTCGTTGAGGCCATCACCGCCACAGATCGGGGTGAAGCCATAGAGGATATGGGTCAGGTTCTGGGCCGGCAGCTTGTCCACGGTGAAGTTGCGATCATAGACCCCCCACTCCACATAGTAGGTGCCGACCACCTTGCCGGACTTGTTGACATAGGGTTTGTTATTCTCCTGCAGGGCAGGCTTGAGCGGCGCAAGGTGGCTGCCATCGGTATCGGCGACCACGATCTCCTTGGCATCAGACAGGGTACAGCCATCGCCGTTGCACAGCGCGACCTGCATCTGATAGCGGCCCCCCTTGTGCACCTTGAAGGTGGCGGTACCCGCGGCGGAAGAGGGACCGGACCACACCTCCTTGCCATCCAGCAGCACCTTGGCACGCTGGCCAATATCGCCGTTCCAGAGATTCCAGGTGACGGTCACATCGGCGCCATCCTTCACCTTGACCAGCTCGTTATAAGCGGTCGCGGACTGGTTGACTTCGACGATGGCAAACTTGGTGGGGCCCCAACCGATGGCGGGTTTTCCGGGAGCTGCCGCATAAGCGGCGGAGGAGGCGAGCAGGGTGCCGACCATCATGGCCAGCAGTGCGGGTTTTGGACTTAGCATATTGCTTTCCTTTTCGTTTCGTTATGGGAAAAACGAAAGGGCAACGCAACACGACAGGTGACACAAAAACGGCCACCCCTTGGCAAAGGCAGCCTGCATTCTACTGTGGTGGCCCCGCTATCCTAGGTCGTCTTGACCCTTAGACCGGAAGCTTTGCGTCCCGACTTTTCAATCGGTTTGCCCTTGTCACAACGTTATTTCTGGCGATAAATAATCGCCGATTGACTGTAGGGTAATTCTGATAAGTAAGCAAATCGGACCATTGCCAGCCCACCGGTTACCAACCCCGACAATTACCCACTTTCAAGAAATTAATGTTTAAAAAACAGCCGGATATGCAGACATAATCTCATCACCTCCAACCAGATACCTCACACCATTTTTTTGATCTGCATCACACCAAATTGAGAAAAATCAATGAGTAAGAACAATATGCGACAAAAGACCCATCTGTATCGCAACTAATGAATTTATAATCGCCGCTTTGCATGGCCAGCAGGTGTCTTCATGCCCAGCGAATTGCCCTCACGCACCCGGTTATCCAGATACGACAAATTTGTTCGTTTGACGATTTATGCCTTGCCACTGGCCGGGATGATCTGGCTTATCAATAGCCTCAATGGCTGGCAAAGGGCGCCGCTTGCCAGCACCTTGCTAGTCCAGAGCTACCTTATCTGCACCTTCTGGCTCTATCGCCACTACCGCTACCATCTGCACCGCCAGTGGCAGCATCTGAGTGAGGCGCTCAAGATCAACGAAACCACCGCCGAACTGGCCCGCAACTCGGCGCAATACCAGACCGAAGAGGCCTTTCTGGAGGACCTGCTCAGACGAGCCGTGATGTTGATCCCGGGGGCCGAGATGGGCTGCCTGATCAAGCTGCTGCCGGGCACAGGCATGTTGAGGTATGAAGCCGCCATCGGCATGGATCTGGTGAAACTGCGGCGGATCAATCTGCCGCTGGAGCACACCTTTCAGTACAAGCTGACTCAGGGGCGCTGCAACAAAACACTGCTGATCAACGACCTGTCGAAGATAAATGCCACCATGCCCCTGTCCGAACAGGACAGAGAGCTGCTGGTCAACTGCACCGACCTGCCCATCCAGGCCACGCTGGCGACCCCGATCCATATCGATGGTCAGCTCTACGGCATGATCAATATGGACAGCAGCAAACGTAATGCCTTTACCCGCTACGACAGCCACCTGATGGCGATCCTGGTGCGGGATATTCGCCACGCCATCACCATCTATCAGCAGTCCCGCCGCATCTATCAGCTGGCCAATACCGACCAGCTGACCGGGCTCGCCAATCGCCAGCAATTCGAACTCGCTCTGCAGGGGCAGCCGGAAGGCACCCTGCTGCTGATCGACATGGATAATCTCAAGCAGCTCAATGACAGCAGTGGCCATTTGGCCGGTGATCAGGCCCTGCGCCTTATCGCAGATGGCATACGCCAGCACTTCGGTCAGGGGGTGATTGCCGCCCGCTTCGGCGGGGATGAGTTTGTGCTGCTCACCACTCTGACACCGACCGAGCTGCAACAGACAATGGCCAGGCTGACGGCCATGCTGGCCAGCGCCTCCCCCACTATCTCGTGCAGCATGGGGATGGCCCCCTATCGCGGCGACTTTGCCGCCGCGTTTGCCAGAGCCGATGCCGACATGTATCAACACAAGCGGCACCACAAAGAGCAGCGTGCGGCACAGATGCCAGCTATCGGGGAGAGCATTAATCACTAGGCAAGAGTGAGCACTTTGCAGGGACACGAGAGAAGCTGGGGAAACCGATTGGCAGACCCGCCAGAATGTGGCGAAGCGAGGAGAAAAAACGGGGCATGACTGGCATGCCCCGCCATCATTCAATGCTTATTTACAGCTGGCGGCTCCCACATCCTGCCAGACGTCGTGTTTGCCGGGCTCATTGCCCTTGGTCCAGTACTGCGCCTTCCACTGACGGCCGTTATGGGTGGTGAGCTCGCCACCGTTGTAGGCCACATTGGCATCCCAACCCAGTTGCACCTTGCTCACCAGCAGCCACTGATCCGCGGTGCGGCTAGGCTCGTTGCCCTGGGTCCAGTACTTGGCCTGCCACACCAGCTGGTTGTGGCTCACCTTGTCGCCGCTGTTATAGGTGCTGGCCGCTTTCCAGACTGGCCAGTTGGCCGCATCCGGATCGGTCGCCGTGCAACCACCGCCGCTGCTGGCCGGTTTGACCGTCAGACGGGTTGCCGCGCTGGCATCCAGCCCGCCGTCAGAGACGGTGACGCTCAGGTCATAGCCGGTGTCGCTGGTTACGCTCGGGCCGGTGACCACCAGAGTGGCGCTGTTCTGACCCGTTGCGGTGATGCCTGCCGGCACACTCCACTGATAGGTCAACGGATCACCGTTCGGATCAGAGGCGGTCGCCTTGATGGTCACCTGCTTGCCCGCCTCCACAGAGGCAGTAGCAGGTACACTCACCACCGGCGCCATATTGGCCTGCGGCGCCTTGTTGGTGACAACAACCTGATCCTTGGCACTCAACTGCTGGTCATCGGTCACCGTCAGCTCGAACACCAGATTGATGTCGGCAGTCACCGCATCGAGTACAACACGGGCCTTGGCCTGAGTGGCATCGAGCAGGGCAGCCTGCGGCCCGGAGATCTGCTTCCAGCTGTAGCTGAGCGCGCTGTTTTCCGGATCGTGGGAGGCCGACCCATCCAGCGTCACCTCGGTCGGGCCGGTCACCTTGAGGTCACTGCCCGCGTTGGCCAGCGGCGGCTTGTTGGCCGGTGGCGTGACGCCACTGCCGTGACCCAACCCCTCGTGCATGGCGTTGAGGATGTCGCCGTTGTCGGCATCGATCTCCCAGGAGAAGAGGCCACCGAGCTTGTTGGCCAGCACATACTGCCCCTTGGCCTTGACCGAGCGATCGTTGTCATAGGTGATGAGATCGCCGGTCGCCGCCTTGAACAGATAGGGCGCCTCGGCCACTTCGTCGTAGCCCTTCTCCCAGCCCGCCCCCATCCGGTTGTTGACGATGTCGCGGTAATCCACCACCCCGTCCTCCCAGGTGCCTTTCACCTTGCCGGTCGCCTTGCCGGTGAAGGGGTTGTTGCCCTGATAACCGCTCACCCCGGTCCAGCCACGACCATACATGGCGGCCCCGACCACCAGCTTGCCCGGTTCAACCCCCTGCGCCAGCAGCTGATTCACCGCCTTGTCGGTGGTGTACTTGGTAGCGGGATCCCAGCTCGCCGCATAGAGGTTGGTCTGGTGACCCAGCTCAGTGTTGCTCCAGGCACCGTTGTAGTCGTAGGTCATCATGAAGATGTGATCCATGTAGGGCTGGGCCGCCTTGTAGTCCACATCCTGGATCTTGTCGCCCCCCGCCCCGATGGCCGAGGTGAGCTCATACTGGCGACCGGTCTCGGCCTCCAGCTCGTCGAGCATGGCCCGCAGCTCCTTCATCAGGGCCACATAGGTGGCACCATCACTCGGGCTGCCCAGTTTCGGGTTGGCGCCCTGTCCGCCCGGGTACTCCCAGTCGATATCCACACCGTCGAAGAACTTCCAGGTCTGCAGGAACTCTTTCACCGAGCCGACGAACACGTCGCGCTTGGTTTTGTCACCGAGGAAATAGAAGGGATCAGAGAGGGTCCAGCCGCCGACCGAGGGGAGGATCTTGAGGTTCGGATAGGCCTGCTTGAGCGCCATCAGGGCGCCAAAGTTGCCCTTGTAGGGCTCGTCATGGGCGGTGAGGTTGCCTTGCGGCATCTGGATGGCGGCCCAGGGATCGTGCATCGCCACCTTGAAGTCGGCCCGGCCGGCACACGCCCGTTGCAGCGCCTGGAAGCTCCCTTCGATCTCCTTGAGGCTGTCGTTGAGGCCATCCCCGCCGCAGATGGGGGTGAAACCATAGAGGATATGGGTCAGGTTCTGGGCCGGGATCTTGTCCACCGTAAACTTGCGGCCATAGACCCCCCACTCCACGTAGTAAGTACCGACCACCTTGCCGGACTTGTTGGCGTAGGGTTTGTTGTTCTCCTGCAGCGGCGCCTTGAGTGGCACCAGATGACTGCCGTCAGTATCGGCGACCACGATCTCCTTGGCATCAGAGAGGGTACAGCCATCGGCGTTGCACAGCGCCACCTGCATCTGGTAGCGCCCCCCTTTCTTCACCTTGAATTTGGCGCTGCCCGCCGCGGCCGAGGGGCCGGACCACACCTCCTGACCATTGAGCAGTACCTTGGCACTCTGGCCCAGATCGCCGCTCCAGAGGTTCCAGTTCACCTCCACATCGGCGGCATCCTTTACCCTGACCAGATTGTTGTAGGCAGTGGCTGCCTGATCGACTTCAACGATGGAAAACTTGGTGGGGCCCCATCCGATGGTCGGCTTGCCGGGCGCCGCAGCATAAGCGGACGAGGCGCAGCACAGACCGACCGCGAGGGCCAGCATGGTAGGCTTTGGACTTAGCATTATTTTATTTCCCTATTTCGTTATGTTGGCAACGAAAAGGGCTACGCCCTGACAGGTAACGCAGACGGCAGTGCGGCCTCTTGGCAAAGGTGCACAACAACCTGTGGTGGCCCCGCTATCTCAAGTACGGCTCATCCCTGGACCGGAAGCTTTGCGTCCCGATCTTGCGATCGGTTTGCCCTTCGGTTACTTCATTTGCGATGCAAAAAATCGCATCCCGACTATAGAGTGAGCCAATCCGGTCTGCCACTGTCGGCGTTGACCGACAGTGGCAAGCCAATACTGTAACTGGCGGCGATTGCGCAGGGAGATGAAGAGATCTTCGCCAATAAATCTCTGTTTTCGGCATTTATCCATGACCACGGGCCACAGGACCATTGCACGGTTTTGTGAGTCGGTTCACGGCTAGCCGCCCCGGATGTGGCTAGCGCAGCAGCAGACTGTTCATCAGAGCCCGCAGTTTGAGTGGTTTGACCGGTTTGCTGATGTAGCCATACCCCCGCTCGCGGATCTGCGCCTGCAGCTCGCTCTTGCGATCGGCACTGATGATGATCCCTCCCAGCTCGTCGCCACACACCTGTTGCAGGACAGCGAGCGCCTCCAACCCGGTCTTGCCATCATCGAGGTGGTAGTCGGAGAGCACCAGCCGCGGCACAAACCCCTCTGCCACCAGGGCCTCGGCTTCGGCCAGATCGACGGCGCAGCGCACCTCGCAGCCCCAACGGCCGAGCAGGGTGCTCATGGCGGTCAGAATGTCCCGCTCGTTGTCGATACAGAGCACGGCTACCCCTTCCAGCTGGCTGTCACGCACCACCGGCGCCGCCAGCTGATGGGCCGTGACCGGCCGGGTCGCCAGATTGAGGGTCACCGCAAAGACCGATCCCTTGCCCGGCCAGCTCTGCAATGTGAGCTGATGACCGAGCACCTGCGAGATGCCGCGGGCGATGGCAAGCCCCAGACCCAGCCCCTGCTCCTTGGCGGTGCGGGAGTGATCGAGACGGGAGAACTCGTCAAAAATAGCCTCCTGCTTGTCCTGCGGGATACCGGGGCCGTTGTCCCATACCTCGATGCGGATCTTCTCCCCCATCCGGCGGCAACCAAGCAGCACCCGGCCCCCCGGGTTGTAGCGAAACGCATTGGTGAGGAAGTTCTGCAACACCCGGCGCAGCAGCCGCACATCGCTGTGCACCGCGTGCTTGCTCTCCACCACCGAGAAGTGGATCCCCCCCGCCTGCGCCAGCACGCCAAACTCCGCCTTGAGGTTGTCGAGCAGATCGCACAGGGCAAAGTCGAGCTTCTTGGCCTTGAACTTGCCCGCTTCGAGCCGCGAGATATCGAGCAGATCGGTGATGAGATCCTCGGTCGCCCCCAGCGCATCATCGATATGGCGGGCGATGCGGGCCTGCTCGCCAGCATCGGGCAACATCTCCAGCAGGGAGGAGGTAAACAGCTTGGCGGCATTGAGGGGCTGGGTCAGATCGTGGCTGACCGCCGCCAGAAAACGGCTCTTGGATTGATTGGCCCGCTCCACCTGCTGGTTCACCAACAGCAGCTGGCGGTTGAGTTCGGAGAGCTCACGGGTGCGCTCGGCCACCCGTGCCTCCAGATGTTCGTTCGCTTCGCGCAGCACCCGCTCCGCATCGCGAAACGGCGTGATGTCGGTAAAGGTCATGACAAAACCGCCGGCGGGCATGGGGTTGCCCTGCATCTCGATCACCCGCCCGTCCGGGCGCTCCCGCGCCGAGATATGGGCGCTGCCGCGCTTCATAAAGGCAACCCGCCGCGCCACGTGATCCTCGATATCACCGGGGCCACAGAGCCCCTGCTGGGCGTTGTAGCGAATGATCGCCTCGATGGGACGCCCTGCCTGAATAAGCCCCGGCGGATAGTGGAACAGCTCGATGTAGCGGCGGTTCCAGGCCACCAGCCGAAGCTCCCTGTCCACCACCGAGATCCCCTGCCCGATATGCTCGATCGCCCCCTGCAGCAGGCCGCGGTTGAAGCGAAACACGTCGGAGGCCTCATCGACTATGGTGGCGATCTCCTCGAGCTGCATGTTACGTCCCTGCAGGGCAGAGGCAAGCACCAGCCGCGCTGACGAGGTACCAAACACCCCCGCCAGCAGCCGCTCGGTGTGGGCAATCAGCTCGGCCGAGGCCTGCATCTGGGGCGCCAGGGTGCCGCCCCGCTCACCGGCGAAACGACCAAAGGCACGCTTGACCCGGCTTGAGCCGACAAAGCGGGCCGCCAGCATCTCCAGCTCCTTGACCGAGACCCGCGCCTGATAGAGGGCAGCGGTATCGCGGCTCGGCTTGCCGACAAAGTTGGCCGCCTGCAGCCGCTCGCTCACCGCAGGTCGCGACAGCAGAGAACCGGCTACATAGCCGAGCAGGTTGAAGAGCAGACTCAGGAAGATGCACCAGGCCCCGAGACTCAGCTCGCGAAACGCAGGCCAGTCCGGCGGCGCCAACAGTTCGGCCAGCGGTGAACCGGCCAGCAGCCCGCTCTCCACCAGCAGGGTGACGAACCAGAGGCTCACCCCGAGGCTCAACCCAAGATAAACCCCCTTGCGATTGCCGTGACGCCAGTAGAGGCCGAGCAGCAGGGCCGGCGCAAACTGGGCCACCGCGCCAAAGGAGAGATAGCCGATACGGGAAAGGCTGGTGAGATCGCCGAGCCAGAGGTAAAGCCCCCAGGCCGCCAGCAAGATCAGCAGGATGGCACCACGGCGCACCTGCAACAGCAGCCTTACCAGCCGCTCGTCGCGCCCCTGCCGCCAGAAGCGGCGCAGCAACACCGGCAGCACCAGATCGTTGCTCACCATGATCGCCAACGCGATGGTGCAGACGATCACCATGCCGGTGGCCGCCGAAGTGCCGCCGAGAAACGCCAACATCGCCATGCCATCGAAACCGAGGGCCATCGGCAAACTGATCACATAGGTGTCGGAGGCCATATCGGCACCCACCCACTGCTTGCCCGCCAGCGCCAGCGGCCAGATAAAGAGCCCCATCACGAACAGGTAAAGCGGGAAGATCCAGCGCGCCCAGTGAAGATCCTGCCCCTGATTGTTCTCCACCACAGTCACATGAAACTGGCGCGGCAGGCAGATAACGGCGCACATCGCCAGCACCGTATAGATGGCAAGCTCCAGCAGGTTGCCGGGGCTCACCGCCACCACCTGCGCAAAGAAGTCGCGGGTCACCTGCTCGTGAGCTTCGCCGGGTTTGCTCAAGATCAGCCAGAGAGCGAAGCCCCCCACCGCGATAAAGGCCAGCAACTTGACCACCGACTCGAAGGCGATGGCCACCACCATCCCCCTGTGGTGCTCGGTGGCATCGAGATGGCGGGTACCGAACAGGATGCTGAACAGCGCCAGCAGCAGAGTGACCCCGAGCGCCAACTCGCTGGTATTGCTGGTCGGGCTGATGCCGCCACTGTTGACCATCAGCAGATCCAGCCCGGTGACGATGGCTTTGAGCTGCAACACCAGATAGGGGAGGATCCCCATGATGGCGATGAGGGCGATCACCATGGCGAGCCGCTGGGATTTGCCGTAACGGGCGGCGATAAAGTCGGCGATGGAGGTGATGTGCTCGCGCTTGGCAACCAGAATAAGGCGAGCCAGCAGCCGCCAGCCAAACAGAAAGACCAGCATGGGGCCAAGGTAGATGGGCACCGGCGACCAGGGGGATTCACTCGCCTGCCCCACGGTGCCGAAGAAGGTCCAGGAGGTACAGTAGACCGCCAGCGACAGGCTGTAGAGCAGCGGTTGCCCCTTGAGACGGTGCCGTTTGTGCTTGTCTGCCACGAAGGCGATCAGAAACAGCAGCCCCAGATAGGTGAGCGACAATCCGATCAGCAGCCATCCCTGGTGCATCGATAACTCCTTGTCCATGTTGAGTTTTTGTATACAGCCTCGCCAGTCTAGAGAGGCAGCAGCCAAAAGTCATCCCCTTCGGACAGATTGAAATTATCGTTTTTCAATAAGTTTTATCTTGACTGTATATCGCAAAACAATAAACATTGCCGATGTGAATATTGATAAACGATAAACTTTACCTTTCAGATAAAACCATCACAGTGAGGAATGAGATGATCTCCAACAAACTCGAACGCTCGAGCATGCTGATCGAATGGCTGCTACTGCTGGCACTGCTGGCGACCCCTTTGATCACCTTGCTGGAGGTGTGGACCCCCTTCGGTGGCGCCGATTTGCTGCAGGAGAAGCTCAACACCATCTTGAGCCGCCCCGGCATCAATCCTGCCGACTATCCCCTTCACTTCTCCACCCGGCTGCTCGGCACCCTGGTGCAGCTGTTGCCGGATCTGGTCTTTATGATGATGCTCTGGCAACTGCGCCAGCTGTTTCGTGGCTACCGCGCCGGTCTGCTCTTCACCTTCGAGCAGATCCGCCGCTATCGGCAGATCGGACTGCTGCTCTGTACAACCTTCCTGGTCGAATTGATCCTGACCCCCTTGCTGGATACGGTGCTTACCATGAGAGGCCCGGAAGTACTCGGTACCATAGCGCTGAGTACCTCCGATTTCCGGGTACTGCTGGCGGGACTGATCGTATTGGCGCTGGCACTGGTCATGCGCGAGGCCAAACTGCTGGCCGATGAACAGCAACTGACGGTGTGAGGAACGTATGCCCATTATCATCCGCCTCGATGCCCTGCTGGCAGAGCGCAAAATGACCGCCCGCGAGCTGGCCCAGCGCATCGACATCACCGAGGCCAACCTCTCGATCCTCAAGAATGGCCACGCCAAGGCGGTGCGCTTCTCCACCCTGGAGGCCATCTGCCGTGAACTCAATTGCCAGCCCGGCGATCTGCTGGGCTACGAGCAGGAGCGCTAACCTTCTTATGAGTCGTCATATCACCCTGTTTGCCCTGTGGCTGCTGCCGCTGTGGGCCTGCGCTGGCAATGACGCGAACGGCCCCCGCTATCTTATCGAGCAGGGCGCCAGCGCCAATGTGCTGCAAGTGCGCCTCACCATGCAGGGCAAGCCTCCCTTTACCCTGCTCCCCGCTCGTCAGTTGCCGGGCAGTGCCACGCCGGTTTCCCCCGCGCTGGTCTGCCTTGCAGACAACCAGCCGGTTGCCCTCAACCAGCCCTTCTCTTGCAAGGAGATCGGCTGGCAGATCACGCTCACACCGGCTCCGGCAGAGGGTGCTGATGCCTCGGCCCAACAGTCGCTTCTGTTCGCACCCAATCAGTGGCTATTGACCGAGTGGGGTAACTTTGTGCGCCAGATGGGGAGTCGCCAAGGAAAGGTTTGTCTGCCGGATGGCAGCTGCCAACCACTGCCGGATGTCAACCAGCCGCCGCTGATCCTGCCGTTTGGTCTGGACACAGTGCCCGTCACCAAGCCGGATCCGCGGCTGGTGCTGAGCCATGACGAGACCGCCAACCAGTTCGATCTGCCGGCCTTGCAGCAGCAACTGAATGAGATCATCGACTATCTGGCCTTCCAGCTCGATGTGGATCCGCCCACTCACCCGTGGCAACTGGTGTGGCTGGGGCGGGATGTGGCGACCCGATCCCTTGGCGGCGCAGCTGGGGATCAGGTGTTTGTCGCCAACTACCCCACCGAGGCTGGCAAGCCGACGCCACAGGCCCCCTTGCGCCTGCTGCGCACCTCGGCCCACGAGGCGGTGCATATCCTCAGCGCTCGCCACTCTGATCCACAACCCACCTGGGTCAACGAGAGCCTCGCCGAGTACCTCGCCATCAAGGCGCTGCGCCGCTTTCGGCTGCATCAAGTCACGGCGGTCAACGAGCTGGCCGAGCGGGGCAAACAGCTGCCCCATAGCGAGAGCGGCCTCTATCGTGCCGCTCGCGAGGTACTGACGGGCGATCACTCCTACTACCCGCTCTTTTACGTCAAGGGGAGCGCCTTCTGGGAAGTGCTGGAGCGGGAGCTGCAGCACAATGACGTGACGCTGGCGCAACTGCTGCCCCAACTGGGCTGGCTGCCGGATGGCCGCTTTGATGCTGCATCCAATGAGCTGCTTGCCGGCACCATAGGCTCGGACACCTGGCGCCGCCTCAGCCGCCTCTATCTGGGCGAGCAGCAGTAACAGCGCAACCGCGACAACGAAAAAGGGAGAGCCGTGGCTCTCCCTTTTGTTAGGTGATGATTCAAATAGACAAATATCAGGCTGGAGCACTCTCCTGCGCAGAGGGCGCAAAGGGGCGCAGCCGCAGGAAGAAGACCGGCAAGACCACCAGCACCATCAGGAAGAAGATGCCACCACCGAGAGGCTCGAACAGCACGCCACAGACCGCCATCAGGGCCGCCACCGTCATGCCGAGGCCAAGGGCCGCATAGAGCGCCTGGGTCGGGATCAACTGCTCGGCGGGCAGCTGGCGAGTCATGAAGCGCACAGCCCCCAGATGGCTCATGCCAAAGGTGACCGAGTGGAGCAGTTGCCCCAGCACCAGTACCCACAACTCGGTCGAGGCACCCAGCAATACCCAGCGCACCACACAACCGATGGCACCGGCAATAAAGAGACTCTGGGCGCCAAAGCGTTGCAAGAAGCGCTTGTCGGCGGCAAACATGCAGATCTCGGCCACCACCCCGAGCGCCCAGAGATAGCCGATGATGGTGCCGCTATACCCTTGCGCCTTCCAGTAGATGGCGCTGAAACCGTAATAAGCGGCGTGGCTCCCCTGCAGCAACGCCGTCAGCAATAGGAAACGGCGTACCGGTGCGCTGCGCAGGGTTGCCAGCAATGACGCCTTGGCCCGCTCGCCCTGACTATCCTGTGGCGCCGGATAGAGCGGCAGCCAGCTGAGCAGCAGCATCAGCACCAGCCCCGCCACCATGGTGTGCAAAATCCAGTCACTACCGAAGTTGCCCACCAGCGCCCCCACCAGGGTAGAGGCGACGATAAAGGCAAAGGAGCCGCACAGCCGCACCTTGCCGTAATCGAGGTACGCCTGCACCACCATGCGGGTCGCCAGCGCCTCTCCCACCGGCATCAGAGTCGGATAGATAAAGTTCGCCAGCAGGGTCAAACCCACCAGCCACCAGAGGTTATGACTGAGATAGAAGCCGAGAAACGCCAGCAGACTGAGCAGGGAGAGCAACCGGGTAACCGGCAGCAGATGGCCCGCCCCCTTGATCTGCCCCATCACCATCAGGTTGCCGGCAAAGCGGATCGCCATCCCCGCCCCCAGCAGGAGACCAATCATCTCGGCGCTGACGCCCACCCCCTCCAGCCAGAGCGACCAGAACGGCAAGTAAGCACCGTAGACAAAATAGAAGGCGCCGAAAAAGAGCGCTAACCAGGAAAACGCGGGCATAGATCCTCTGCAACCGGATGACGGGAGCAGAATGATAACCCATCCTCCCCCGCAGATCCCGATGGAAACCCTACGCAGAAAACGAAAAAACTTCAATAAAATTGAACTATTACCGAAGAGGTGGGGTCTACCTGGTAACACCTCCTCCTGGTTAGTGTTGCAATCCTTCCACCCGCCCATGGCGGGTTTCTTTTTTAGGCAAACATCTGCTCTGCGCCATCGTCACAACATGGCGGCGACAAAAAAGGGGCCGAAGCCCCTTTGATCATCTGCGTCTGTTGTTTGCTCTTTAGAATACGTATTTGACCCGTGCACTCAGGTTGCGGCCCGGTTCGGTCATCATGCTGTTATCGGAGCCCTCGGCACGACCGGCGATGCGCTCGTAGCTGGTGTACTCCTTGTCAAACAGGTTGAAGACCCCGACGTTGAGCTGCAGGTCGGTCATCGGGTTGAACTGGGCGTACATATCCACCACACCCCAACCGGCGCTCTTCACGTAATCCTTGCCTTTGCTGTCTTTGCGGACTTTGTCCATGTCGTCAGCAAAGCGGAGGGCTGTGTTGAAGTTCCATTGGGCCTGTTCCAGACGCACACCGACGGAGCCGTTCAGCGGGCTCAGGCTGTTGATGTAGTTGCCATCCCCATCCTTGCCTTCGATGTAGGCGAGGTTGCCCCAGACATTGACGATGTCGTTGAGCCAGTAATCCGCCTTGGCTTCGACCCCTTTGGTAGTCGCCTTGCTCAGGTTCTGGTACTGGTAGACGGCGGTGCGCCCCTCTTTGCCCACTTCCACCATCTCGATGAAATCTTCGAACTTGTTGTAGAAGCTGGCTACTTCATAGCTGAAGCCGTTGCTGCTGCCACGCACGCCGAGATCGATGCCGTCGCTGCTCTCCGGATTGAGGTTCGGGTTGGGCTCGATGCGATAGCCGTACGCCTGATGGTTCAGAGTGGAGAAGGCACTGTCATACATGGGGGCCTTGAAACCGTGGCTGTACTGGGCGAACAGGTTGGCCGCCTCGTGGGCCTTGAACACCAGACCCAGCTTGGGTGACAACTCCCCTTCGGAGAACTTGTGCAGCTTGTCGCCTGTGTAGGCCGGATCGTTGTCCGGAGTCATCCGGTAGTAGTCATAGCGGGCCCCCGGGGTCAGTACCCAGCGCTCGCCAAACTTGATCTCGTCAAAGGCCCACAGGGCGCTGCGCTCGCTGGTGGTAGCCGGGAAGCTCAGCTCGTTGTAGCCGACAAAATCACCGGGAGTCGTCGGCCCCTTGTAACGGGTACGTTCGTTGTCGGTGTGCTCGTATTCAGCCCCCCAAGCCAGACGGTGGTTGGCGACCGCCTTGTGGAACTGCAGCTGGGCGCCGATGTTCTTCTGATCGAACACGTTGTGATCCAGCGAGTTTTTGGTCACATAGGGATTGCCGGGGCTGACCGGATACTTGGATGAGGCGTACTGATCCAACGTCTGCTTGGTGCGGGCGAAGTAAACCTTGCTATCCATCCGATCAGCCCAGCCTTGATTCAGCGCGATGCCGTGATCCAGCACCACAGAGAGGTTGTCAGTCTGCTTGTCGGTGATGGGCTGATCAAAGACACGGGCAGTACCGGTACCGACCTTGTTGAGCTTGACCGCATCCGGCTCCTCGCCATCGGTCAGGTAGTCAACGGTCAGCTTGAGGAACTGCTCATCGGAGAGGTTCCACTTGCTCTTGAGCAGCAGGGCGTGGGTACCGATATCGAAGTCGTTCTTGGTGGAGTCGAAATTCTGGGTCACACCGCCATCGCGCCAGGTGTAGCGCAGCAGGTTCTCCACTTCACCAGTGCGCAGGGCGCCGGTAAAGCCCGCCATCTTCTGGTGGCTGCTGGAGGCGTAACCGCTGGTCACATCCAGATAACTATCCTTGCCCTTGAGGAAGTCGCTGGCATCCTTGGTGGTGATGGCAATCACACCACCCAGCGCATCGGAGCCGTAGGCGGCAGACGCCGGCCCCTTGGCCACTTCTACCTGCTTGATCATGTCGGTATCGAAGTAGCTCTGGCCAACCCCGCCCTTGCTGTAGGCATCGTTCTGGCGCACACCGTCGCGCACCACCTTGACCCGGTTTTCACCCATGCCGCGGATGATGAAGGTCTGCGCATCCCCCTGACCGCCGAGCACGGTCACACCGGGTTCGTAGCGGAACAGGTCGGCGACGTTGGTGACGACCTGCTCTTCAATCTGCTTGGCGGTGATCACCGAGATGGGGCCGGAGACATCTTCCAGTTTTTGCTCCATCCGTGAGCCGCTGACGACCACGACTTCATCCGCCTTCTGGGTGGCAGCAAAGACCTGGGAGGAGAGACCGGCCGCCACGGCGAGGGCAACCAGAGAGAGTGCGTTATGATGGGTCACAGCGAATCCTTATTGAGAACTGTTATCAAACAGGCCGCATATTACCCGGCTCTCGACAAAGATCAACAAGAAACGAAATCATTCTCATTTGTTTTGAACCAAATTGGTTTTACACTGTCGCCCTGTGTTGCCCTTATTCTCTATTAGCCCCCCGAGATGCACCGGCATCCGGGCATATCAGCCGTGAGATCCCATGATTAGACGACTTCCCCTGCTCGCCCTGCCGCTGCTGCTGGCAGCCTGTGCCACCCCCACCCAACCGACCCAGTCATCACAGTTGCAGACGCTCTATGACTACCGGCTAAGCAGCGAAGGAGACGCAGACCTGACGCTGGAGCAGGCGATCGCGCGCATTGCCGACGCCGACATCATTCTGGTGGGTGAGCTGCACAGCCATCCCGCCGTGCATCTTTTGCAATCGCGCCTGCTGAGCGGGCTTTACACCGCTGGCCAGCAGCACGGGCGGCCATTGGCCCTCTCCATGGAGCAGTTCAGCCGCGCCGATCAGAAGACGCTGGATGCCTATCTGGCGAACCAGATTGGTGAGGCTGCCTTGATCCGCGAAGGCAACGCCTGGCCCAACTATCCGAGCGACTACCGCCCGCTGGTAGAGTTTGCCAAAGCGCACCGGATGCCGGTGATCGCCGCCAACGCCCCCAAGCCGCTGGTGAGCTGTGTCGGTCAGGAGGGGGCTGAGTGGCTCGACAAACTGCCAGCCACTCGTCGCAGCCAGCTGGCCCGCCAGCTGACGCTGGGGGATGACCCCTATCGCCAGAAATTTATGGCCTCCATGCACCATGGCGATGCCGACAGCAACGCCCGCCGCTTCGCCGCCCAGACCAGTTGGGATGACACCATGGCCGAGAGCATGGTGGATTATCTCGTCAAGCACCCGGGCCAGCAGATCATGCATATCGCCGGCAATTTCCACGTCGAGGGGGGGCTTGGGCTCGCCAGTCGCATCGCCAGCCGCAATCCTGCCCTCAAGGTAGCGCTGGTCGTGCCTCGTACAGATGAGACCTCTGTTGCAGATCGCGCAGCCGATGTGCAGGTAACCATCATGCCGCTGCCTAAGCGCTGGCAAAACAGTGACGAGATGAAGCAAGATATGGGCGCGCTGCATCAATCCCGCAGTCGTGACTGCAGCCAGTGGCTGCAACCCTAATCTTCCAGGAAACGGCGGGTAAAATATGGATGTGTTACTGATCATCGATGTGCAGCAAGGCTTGTTCAACGAGCCCCGTTACCGCCAGGAGCAGGTGCTGGCCAATATCAATCGGGCTGCGGCCCATGTCAGGCAGCAACAGGGACGGGTCATCTATATCCAGCATGACTCGCCCCCCGGTACCGAACTGGAACCGGGCACCCCGGGTTGGCAGTTGCACAGTGCGCTGCAACCGGCCAAGGGGGAGAGCCGGGTACGCAAAACGGCCTGTGACAGCTTTCTCGACACCGAGCTCGCCTTCCTGCTGGCCGAGCAGCCGGTCGATCGACTGATCCTCTGTGGCTGTGCCACCGATTTTTGCGTCGACACCACGGTGCGCAGTGCCGCCTCCCATGGGTACGAGGTGCTGGTGTTGAGCGATGGTCACACCACCGCCGATCGCCCCCACCTGAGCGCGGCCCAGATCACCGAGCACCATCACTGGATGTGGCGCCACCTCAGCCTGCCGGAGGGGCGCAATGTGACCCTGCTCACCACCGACGAGCTGCTGGCAGTAACACCCGCCCTGCAGCCGTGCTAATCTGCGAGCCTCGCTTCGTTTCTCACTGGAGTCTGTCGTGCGCCTGTTGTCTGCCACCCTGTTGTTGATTGTTCCCTTTCTGTCGGCCTGCTCCAGCTTGCCCGGACAGAAGTATGACGGGCCGGAACCTCTGTTTCTGACCCACATCAACGAGGAGGGGAGCAAGCGCTTCACCTTTGAAGCCGCGCCCAACGACACCTTGCCACGCGGCCTCTCGGCGGCCCAGAGCCAGCGGCTGCTAGAACAGCGAGAGGCGTTGCAGGAGAACCTGCTGACCGAGACCCTGGCGACCAAGCAGTATTGCCGCCAGGGCTACATAGTGCTGAGCCAGACCTCCTGGAAGGTGCGGGGGGAGTGCAACGAAACGGCCACCGACGCCGATCGTCGCGCTTTTCCCAACAAGGCCAGCTGGCAGGATTGAACAGGCCGGATGAGATAACGCAATAAAAACGGGCAGCCCAGTGGCTGCCCGTTTTGTTATAACGGCTGTCGTGGTCGACAGGGATTATCAGACCGGCGCATCGGCCGGGCTGGTGAGCTCGGCACCGTTGTCGATGCGCTTGTGCCCTTCCACCAGATGGACGAAATCCACCAGTTCGTCACCGGAGACCGCGAACGCCTGGCCGAAGCCCTTGACGAACAGCCCCTGCTCCGGCTTGAGGCGAAACAGTTTGAAATCCTTGAGGTTGGAGAGACCCTTGATGATCTCGCCAAAACGCCCCTCCAGCGCCGCCACTGCCTTGCTCCAGCGAGCGTCATCACGGGCCACCACTTCAGCCACCGCATCGAAGGTCAAGCGCTTGCGGGCAAACAGCTCGCGGGCACCGCTCTCATCCTCGATCAGCATCAGGGATACCCGCGGCACCTGTTGCAGGTTGCGGGCGTGGCGGGCGATCTCGGAGATCAGCACATAGTAGCCATCTTCCTGCAGCACGAACGGGGCATAGCTGGCGTTGGGATTGCCTTCGCCATCGACGGTGGCGAGCTGCAGGGTGCGGCAGCTGTCGCGAAACTCGCGGATCTCCGGTTGCAGGCGGTTCTGCAGACGCTCCTGACGTTCACTCATGCTTTGACTTCCTCTTGAGAGTTGTGGCGCAGCGCCATAAAACGGGTGACCTGATCGGCCAGCAGCTGGCGTTTCTCGTCGCGACCCAGATAGACCTTGAACATGCAGCGGCCGGAGTGACCGAAGAACTGGAAGGAGTGCCCCTCCTTGCCCATGAACAGTTTGCTGACCAGCGCAATCCCCGCCACGTTGTCGAGCTTGAGGTGACCATGCAGCTCACCGTCGCGGCCCATCAGGTTGTAGTAACCGCGTGCGTCCTTGCCTTTCGGGAAGGGGGCTTTTACCTCGAAGATGGAACCTTCTGATTCGACGATGGTGGTCACCGGGCCCCAGTCGGCCAAATCTTCCAGCAGACCTTGCGCACGATCGGCGGGCAGCAGGGTCACCAGCTCGGCGGGCAGATGGCGAACCACCTCCCATTCGCTGATGGCAAGCTGGGCCGCCAGGGTGGACGGATGAGCGCCGGGATCCTGCTCCAGCAGCGCGTGAATGCGTTGTGCAATGCTCATGTTTTCTCCCTCTGCGGGACCATGTTGTCCCGCTGTTTATCATGGCGGCTACTCTAATAAAGCACTGGAATCAATGCAATTGATAATTGCTATCATTATCAGTGCATTTTTTCCAAAGCCTTGATATTCTCGGCGGCACACCCGTTTCATTCACCCCTTCGGAGGTTAGCATGGGCCGTCGTCTTGCCCTCGCCATCACCCTGCTCTGCAGTTCACTCTCTCCCTTCTCTGCCGTTGCCGCCGACGGACAGAAAGAGCGTATCGTCAGTATCGGCCCCGCCACCACAGAACTCATTCTGGCCCTTGGCGGTGAATCGAGCCTGATCGCCACCGATGTCAGCAGCCCCTTGCCAAAAGGGTTGCCCAAGGTGGGTTATCACCGGGCGCTGGCCGCCGAAGGGATCCTGAGCCTCTCCCCCACCCGACTGGTGGGCAGCGACGAGATGGGCCCGGCCCCGACCCTGGATCAGCTGCGTCGTGCCGGGGTCAAGGTGGAGGTGCTGGATACCGCGCCGACCCTCGCCAACCTCAACCAACGTATCGACACCCTCTCCAGCCTGCTGGGCGACAAAGCCGCTGGCGATCGCCTGAAGGCAGAGATCCAGGCTCAGACCGATCAGCTGGCGGCGCAAGCCAAACAGAACAAACCGCTCAAGGTCGCCTTCCTGCTGCTGCACAAGGGGCAACCCACCAGCATCGCCGGGGGGGACACCACCGCCAGCGCGCTGATCTCGCTGGCAGGCGGCATCAATCCGGTCGCCGAGTTGCGCAACTACAAGCCGGTATCCGCCGAATCCCTCATCGAGATGCAGCCCGATCTGGTACTGGTTAGTGGTCGTGACTGGCAGCAATATGCCGATCCGGCCAAGGTGCTGGCAGAAGTGCCCGCCCTGGCGGCTACCCCGGCAGGTAAGCGCAACGCCATTCACGCCATCGACGGCCACGCCCTGCAAGGGGGCCTGAGCCTCAACTCCCTGCAACAGGCGAACCAGATCGCCCAGTGGATCAAGCAGGGGTCATGATGCGGTTACCCCTCTCCTGGCTGCTTGCCTTCACCACGGCCGCACTGGCACTGTTGCTGCTCGGTTCGCTGGCAACCGGCCCCATGACCCTCACCCTGGGCGAGAGTCTGCGGGCGCTGTTTGCCGGGCAGGAGAGCGGGATTGAGTCACACAAGCTGCTGATCGTGCAGGAAATTCGGCTGCCGAGAACCCTGCTCTGCATCGCAGTGGGGGGGATCCTCGGGCTATGTGGCGCCGTGATGCAGGGACTGTTTCGCAACCCCCTGGCTGACCCCGGCATCATAGGTGTCTCCGGCGGTGCTGCGCTTGGGGCTGCACTCGCCATCGTGCTGCTTGCCCCCCTCGGCCAGCAGCTGCAAGCCACCATCGGGGTTGGTCTGCTGCCGCTGCTCGCCTTTCTCGGCGGCGCGCTCACCACCACCCTGGTTTATCTGCTCGGCACCCGTGAGGGGGGCACCTCGGTCACCGTCATGCTGCTGGCCGGGGTCGCCATCACGGCGCTCTCCGGTGCAGTGATCGGCCTGCTCACCTATCTGGCGGACGATCAGATGCTGCGCAACCTGAGCCTGTGGCAGATGGGAACGCTGGCGGCAGGCAAACCGGCCGATGTGGCGCTGGCCCTGCTCACCCTGGCGGCCCTGCTGTGGCTCTTTATGCGCGATGCCAATCCCCTCAACGCCCTGCTGCTGGGTGAAGGAGAAGCCCGTCATCTTGGAATCAATGTGCAATCCCTCAAACGTCGCCTGATTCTGCTCACCGCAGCGGGCGTCGGGGTGGCGGTGGCGGTATCGGGGATGATCGGCTTCGTCGGGCTGGTAGTGCCCCATCTGGTGCGCCTGCTGGCAGGCCCCAACCATGTCAGGTTGCTGCCGCTCTCGGCCCTGCTTGGCGCCGCCCTGCTGCTGGCGGCCGACATGCTGGCTCGCACCCTGCTGGCCCCGGCCGAGCTGCCGGTGGGCATCATCACCGCCCTGCTCGGCGCTCCCTTCTTCATCTGGCTGCTGGTAAAAGGCCGCCGCGCCCTGTGATACGGACTGTTATGCAACCACTCTCATCCTCACTCTCCTCCCCCCTGTTGAGCTGCACCCGACTCAGCCTGCGTCGCGGCCAGCGCCAGATCCTGGATGGGCTCGATCTTAGTCTCGAGAGCGGCACCCTGACCGCGCTGCTCGGCCCCAACGGGGCGGGCAAGAGCTCGCTGCTCAAGTGCCTGACCGGCGAACTGGAATATGAGGGTTCCATCACCCTGTTTGGCGCAGATCGCCAGCAGTGGGACAGCAGCCAACTGGCCCACCGACTCGGGGTATTGCCGCAAAGCTCCTCCCTCAACTTCCCCTTTCTCTGCGAGGAAGTGGTTGCAATGGGGCGCTTGCCCCACAGTGAACCGGCGGCGCGGCGTGACGAAATTGTGGCGGCGGCCATGACCCATGCCGGGGTCGAGCATCTGGCCAAGCGGCTCTATCCCGGGCTCTCTGGCGGCGAGCGGCAGCGGGTGCAGTTTGCCCGGGTGCTGGCGCAGATCTGGCAGGCCCCCTCTCCGACCGAGCAGGCCGAGCAACCCCGCTTGCTGCTGCTCGACGAGCCCACCTCGGCGCTCGATCTGAAATACCAGCATCAGCTGCTCACCATGGCGCGCGCCCTCGCCAGCCGCAATACAGCTGTGCTGGTGGTGCTGCACGACCTCAATCTGGCGGCGCGCTATGCCGATCGGCTGGTGATGCTGGAACGGGGTAAGCTGATGGCCGATGGCACGCCTGCCGAGGTGCTCACCCCTGAGCTGATCGCCCGTCTCTATGACTATCCGGCACAGGTGATCCACCACCCCGAGAGCGGCCTGCCGATGGTGGTGTGACAAATTCAGAGTGCGGTAACGGCAGGAAGTGCGCCATTCATCCCGGAAACTGCAGCGTATAAACCGGTTTTTCACACCCCATATCGCCCTGCTAACATTCATCATCGCCAGATATGTGGTGTGAATATCCTCACACTTTACTCAGGCAAAATCCCCGCAGCATCGCCGTCTACTTATAATGGCGCCGCCTCACAGAAGGCATAACTCATTGATGCTACGGAATAATTACAATGAAAAATATCAACAAGACCCTACTGGCTGCCGCCATTTCCCTCGGGATGCTGGCTGGCTGCAACAGCGACAACGACTCAAAGGCAGCTGATCCCATGGTTCGTTTTGCCACCTTCAACCTCTCTTTTGACCGCACTGCCGCCGGTATGCTGACCGGTGAGCTGGCGCTGACTCGCACCGAGCAGGATGCTCTGCTGGCCCGCCTCGCCGAAGGGAGCCTGAGCGGCGCCACTGAAACCAAAGCCAAGAACGTGCAGCAGATCCGCAACGTGGCGGAGATCATCCAGCGCACCCGTCCGGATGTGTTCCTGCTCAACGAGTTCGACAACGACGGCAAAGGCGAGAGCACCGCCGATCTGAAAGCCTTCAATGACAACTATCTGGCCCACGCCCAGCACGCCGAAGTGACCGCCATCAGCTATCCGGTGATGCAGAACTTCGCTACCAACACCGGCCTGATGAGCGGTTATGACCTCAATCTGGATGGCAATATCAACAACGGCCCCGACGATGCCTGGGGCTTTGGCAACTATCACGGCCAGTACGCCTTTGCGGTGATGTCCAAATACCCCATCGACACCAAGCAGATCCGTACCTTCCAGCACTTCAAGTGGAAGGATATGCCGGGCGAACAGAATCCCATCATCGATGACTGCAACAATCCCAAGGTCAAGATCCCGGCCAGCCGCCAGTGTGGCGATGCCTGGTATTCAGACGCAGCCTGGCAGCAGTACCCGCTCTCCTCCAAGAACCACGCCGATGTGCCGGTACTGATCAAGACCGAGAAGGGTGAAGAGGTGATCCACTTCCTGATCTCCCACCCGACCCCGCCGATTTTTGCCAACGCGGCGCGTCACACCGTCAAGCACAACCGCGCCGAGATCGCCTTCTGGAATGACTACGTCAAGGGTCTCAACTACATGACCGATGACAAGGGCACCAAGGGTGGACTGGCCAAAAACGCCAAGTTCGTCATCGCCGGGGATCTCAACGCCGATCCGCTCACCGGTGACGGTGACCTGACCGCCATTCAGGATCTGCTAAACAACCCGCTGATGAATCAGGCCATCACCAATGGCACCCTGATCCCGGTCAGCGAAGGGGGCCCGGAGTGTGTCAGCAAGGGGACCGACTGCAAACGCAACCTCAATCGCCCAAACCCGGAACGGATCACCAACAGCAGCGTGCTGCAGCTGGATCACGTCATCCCCTCCGCCAACCTCAACGCGGTCAAAAGCGGCGTCTTCTGGCCTGCCAGCTTCGAGGCCGGTTATCACCTGGTCTATGATGCGAAACTCGGCATCGCCAAGGGAGTCAGTTCGGATCACCGCATGGTGTGGGTCGATCTCAAACTCGACTAACTCTGCCATGACCCCGCTGCGGCGGGGTCTTTTATTGGCGAGGGGTGGCGCATTGACCACGGCTCATTAATCCACCGCTTGGCATGGCATCCCCCATCCATAACAGTTGAATGGGCCTCGCGATCACAGAACCGCCACGCCAATGGTGGTAGCATGCCCGCTCTTGCCATCCGGCCGCACGGCGGATCCGGTGGCCCTCCCTCCTCCGCTTTCACTTTTTGAGGAACGATTTGATGGAACTGCTTCTGCTTAGCAATGGTAAAGCCAACGAATTTCCGGGTCTGCTCGGCTGGGCCCGCGATCGGGTGCAGAGCCTGCTAGCTCGCAAACAGGTCAAGCGCATCCTGCTCATCCCCTACGCGGTGATCCGCAGCGACTGGGTTGCCCGCGCCAACGAACTTACCGAGAGCCTCGGGATCGAGACCATCAGCATTCACCACTTCGACGATCCGGTCGCGGCCGTCAATCAGGCCGACGCCATCTTTATCAGCGGCGGTAACACCTGGCGCCTGAATCAGCTGCTGCATGAAAACGGCCTGATCGTGCCGATCCAGCGTGCCGTGCGCGAGCGGGGCGTCCCCTATGTGGGCTGGAGCGCCGGTTGCAACGTGGCGACCCCGAGCATCCGCACCACCAACGACATGCCGGTCTGCAACGCCGCCGTGCTGCCCGCGCTGGGCCTGTTCCCGCTGCAGATCAACCCGCACTATCTGGATGCCAGCATCAGCGGCCACATGGGCGAGACCCGCGACGAGCGTCTGGCCGAGTTCTGCGCCATCAACCCGAGCGAATATGTGGTGGCCCTGCGTGAAGCGAGTCTGCTGCAAATCACCGGAGAAAACGGCAGCGAGCGTCTGGAGTACTGGAGCGCCCGCGAGCAGGATTTCAAGATCTTCAAACACGGTCAGGAGCCGCAAGCCTTTATGGACGCCGCCCCGCTGGCCGAGCTGACCCCCTTCAAGGTCGCCTGAGCCACGCAGAGCGCTTCACGACTGGCAAGCAGATAGCTCGCGAAATCGTAAAAACAAAAGAGGGATGGCTCGGCGCCATCCCTCTTTTTTATCTTCATCTTTCAGCTAGTTGTAGTCTGATTACTCACCCTGCAGGGTCACCAGCACCTTGCGGGCACCGCCATCGACGCGATGTTCGCCAAGCCAGATCCCCTGCCAGGTGCCAAGTGCCAGCTGACCGTCACGGATCGGCAGTAGCAGGCTCACCCCGAGCAGGGAGGATTTGATATGGGCGGGCATGTCATCCGGCCCCTCATAAGTGTGACGATAGTAGGGGGCATCTTCCGGCGCCAGCCGGTGCAGATGGGCCTCCATATCGCTGCGCACGCTGGGGTCGCAGTTCTCGTTGAGGGTGAGCGAGGCGGAGGTGTGTTGCAACAGCAGGTGCGCCATGCCGACTCGGTAATCCGCCAGCATCGGCAGCTTGGCTACCAGCTCGTCCGTCACCAGATGAAAGCCCCGCGAACGGGGCTTCAGAGTCAGCAGGCACTGCTGCCACATCAGACGTACTCCATAAAGACGCGGGAGGTGAGCTTGGTGATGAGCTCGTAGGGGATGGTGCCAATCTCGTCGGCCACCCGCTCCACCGGCAACCCCTCGCCCCATAGCACCGCCTCGTCGCCTGCCTTGTCGGTCGCGCCCGGCCCCAGATCCACCGTGCTCATATCCATGGAGACACGCCCCACCAGCGGCACGATACGGCCGTTGATCAGCACGGAAGTGCCATTGGGCGCCATGCGCGGATAACCGTCACCGTAGCCGATGGCGATCACCCCGAGCCGGGTATCACGATCCGACACCCAGTTGGCGCCATAACCCACCGGCTCGCCCGCCTTGTGATCCCGCACCGCAATCAGCTGGGTCTTCAAGGTCATCACCGGCTGCAGATCGTAATCGGCCGCCACCGTGTTGGGGAAGGGCGACACGCCATAGAGGATGACGCCGGGGCGCACCCAGTCGCAGTGGGAGTCCGGCCAGGCCAGAATGCCCGCCGAGTTGGCCATGGCCCGCTCGCCCGCTAGCGGCGCGGTCAACTTGCTGAAGAGGTCGATCTGCTCGCGGGTGGTGGGCTGCTCCAGCTCATCGGAGCGGCTGAAGTGGGTCATGATGTTGAACGGCTGTACCACGTTCTTGCACTTGCCGAGTCGTTCGATAAAGGCGGGCATCTCGTCGGCACGCACCCCGAGGCGGTGCATGCCGGTGTCGAGCTTGAGCCAGGCCACCACGGGCGCTGGCAGCTCGACTTGCTCCAGCGCTTCGAGCTGCTCCCAGGTGTGAACCGCCGTCTGCAGGTTATTGGCCGCCAGCACCGGCAGATCGTCGGCGGAGAAGAAACCCTCCAGCAGCACGATGGGCTTGACCACGGCGCAGGAGCGCAGCATCAGCGCCTCTTCGATTCGGGCCACCGCATAGGCATCCGCATCCACCAGGGTGCGGGCGACCGGCAGCAGTCCGTGGCCATAGGCGTTGGCCTTGACCACCGCGATGATCTTGCAAGCGGGGGCGTGGCGCTTGACCACGGCGAGGTTGTGGCGCAAGGCCGCAGTGTTGATTTGGGCAGTAGCCGCTTTCATGGTTTTCCCTTACGAGGGCACAAATGGCCTCCCCCTCATCGGGCAGAAGACCGCCACTCACTTATCGTCGTCGAAGGCCGGACCGGCATAATTGTCGAACCGGGAAAACAGGCCCTGAGCAGCAGCCAATGACTGGCTGTCGATCAGGGCAGTCGTGGTAATGACGAAACCGCCATCACCTTGGGTTTACATCAATAGTCGTCGTCAAACGCCGGACCGGCGTAGTTGTCGAACCGGGAGAACTGACCCTGGAAGGTGAGGCGCACCCGGCCGATAGGGCCGTTACGCTGCTTGCCGATAATGATCTCGGCAATCCCCTTGTCCGGGCTGTCATCGTGATAAACCTCATCACGATAGATAAACATGATCAAATCCGCATCCTGCTCGATGGAGCCCGATTCACGAAGATCCGAGTTGACCGGGCGCTTGTCGGCCCGCTGTTCCAGGCTTCGGTTCAGCTGGGAGAGCGCCACCACCGGGCACTGCAGCTCTTTCGCCAAGGCCTTGAGGGAGCGGGAGATCTCGCCGATCTCCAGGGTCCGGTTATCGGAGAGCGCCGGCACCCGCATCAACTGCAGGTAGTCCACCATGATCATGGATAGGCCACCGTGCTCGCGTGCCACCCGACGGGCACGGGAGCGTACATCGGTCGGGGTGAGGCCGGAGGCGTCATCGATATACATCTTGCCCTTCTCGAGCAGCAATCCCATGGTGGAGGAGAGGCGCGCCCAATCCTCGTCGTCGAGCTGACCGGTACGCACCTTGGTCTGGTCGATGCGACCGACCGAGGCGAGCATACGCATGATGATCTGCTCGGAGGGCATCTCCAGCGAGAAGATAAGCACCGGCTTGTCGGCGGTGAGGGCCGCATGCTCGCAGAGGTTCATGGCAAAGGTGGTCTTGCCCATGGAGGGACGGGCCGCCACGATGATCAAGTCCGAACGCTGCAAACCGGCGGTCATCTTGTCCAGATCGTTGTAACCGCTCGATACCCCGGTCACCCCGTTGTGGGGGGTCTTGAACAGCTCTTCAATCTTGTCGACAGTCTGCTCGAGGATGAGCTTCAGGGGCTGAGGCCCCTCGTTGGCGCTGGTGCGTTGCTCGGCAATCTTGAATACCTTGCTCTCGGCCAGATCCAGCAGATCGCCGGAGGTACGGCCCTGTGGCTCGTAACCCGCTTCGACTATCTCGTTGGCGACCGAGATCATCTCCCGCACCACCGCCCGCTCGCGCACGATTTCGGCGTAGGCGTTGATGTTGGCGGCACTCGGGGTGTTCTTGGCGATCTCCACCAGATAGGCGAAGCCACCCGCCTCTTCCAGCTGTTCGGAGCGTTCCAGCTCCTCCTGCAGGGTGATGAGGTCGATGGGGTTGCCCGCGTTGGAGAGGCGGGTCATGGCCTGGAAGATCAACCGGTGCGGACGGCTGTAGAAATCCTGATCGATCACCCGTTCGGCAACCCGATCCCAGGCATCGTTATCCAGCATCAGGCCGCCCAGTACGGACTGTTCGGCCTCAAAAGAGTGGGGAGGAACTTTCAGCTGTTGTGTCTTGGCGTCTTTTTTCGCCGTCACTTGCTCTGCCATACACATAAAAACCGCAGCGGGAAGGGGACGGGAATTTTACAAAAGAAAGCCAACTACGGCGAGCCCTATCTGGCGGCTCATACCATCATAAAGGGCCAAACCAGAGTCTGCTCTACCTTGACCATTTTGATTTTGCTTCGCATTTTGCGCTCCTTGCGACTCAATCTTCTGCTTTTCATCCGGTTTACTCCTCTTGTTTGACGCCGCATCGCGGCAACCTCGTTCATGAATAATTCATGCCAGAGGTGATATTGATGAATACAAGCTGCGACACAATTAGGGACAGGCAGCCTGCCATGCGCCTTGCTGAGCTTGCCAAAGCGGAGCATGCCCCACCCACAGACGAGAGTGAAAAGAGTCAAAATGAAAAAGATGCTGACCCTGTTTGCCGTGATCCTGGCCATTGGCCTGGGGGCACCTCACGCCGAAGCCAAGAAGTTTGGCGGCGGCAAATCCTTTGGTAAAAGTTACAAAACTGCGCCGGCCCAGCCTGCGGCCAAACCGGTCGACAACAAGAATCCGACACTGAATGCCCAGACTCCGCCGAAAAAGAGCGGCATGATGGGTGGCCTGCTGGGCGGCCTGCTGGCTGGCGGCCTGTTTGCCTACCTGCTGGGCAGCGGTGCCTTTGAAGGTCTGCAAGGAATGGACTTCCTGCTGATCGCCCTGCTGGCGCTGGGGGTAGTCTTCCTGATCCGTACCCTGCGCAAGGGCAAGGTCGCGACGCCACAGCCACAACAGGCGGCCTATGCGGGCTATCAGCCACCGCAATCCGCGGCCCCGCAGCAGTTTGAGCAGAGCAACAGCGCACCGCAAGCCACCGGCTTTGCCGACAGCGACGTGCCGTTCCGCCTGCCGCCAGGCTTTGACATGAACAGCTTCCTGGCCGGTGCCCGCGATCACTATCGCACCCTGCAAGAGGCGTGGAACAAGAACGATCTGGAAAAGGTGCGCGAGTACGTCAGCCCCGAGCTTTTTGAGCAGCTCAAAGCCGAGCGCGCCGAACTGACTGGCGACCAGCACACAGAAGTAATGTATGTGGATACCCAGCTGGTACGCGCCGACTACGGCAGCGACTGGGCTCAGGTGAGCGTGCGCTTCAGCGGCCGCTACATGGACCGTCAGGAGCAGGTCGAAGAAGACATCAAAGAGGTGTGGCACCTCGAGCGCGATCTGGCCAAGAACAATGCCCCCTGGCATATCGTCGGTATCGAGCAGCTGTAAGGCTTCGCGCCTATCAGTTAGTCACTAGGCAATAGCCAGTCAGTTAAGCCTGACTGGCTTTTTTTTTATGGGACACAACGAGACCAAATAGAGACTGACGCTGGCTCGTTATAGCTGTTGGGACATGACCTAACATGGTCATATTGTGCTGATGAAGACACCGATTTGATGACTCGTTTGCAGATGACGTTTGCGCTCCGCACAAAAGCCCCATCGCGGAACCGAGAGGGAATAATGTTGAGCATTAATCAAAAATAAGCAGCCTATTAGCTTGGGAAAAGCCGCGAGCCTATTTGACAGACATAAAAAATCCGAAGCCAAGACAACCGGCTTCGGATTTCATCATCCAAGGAGGAGCAATTAATGAGCATTAATTGCTCGGTATGACTCCTACGGCAGATTTTTTATCATCGGCATGGCCGTGATCAGTGGTGATGGCCCTTGCCACCACAACCGCCGCCACCGCAGCAGCCGCCGTGACCATGGTCGTCACCGTGGTCGTGGCCATGATCGTGACCGTGGCCAGCACCGCCGCAGCAACCGCCCTGACCGTGCTCCTCATCATGGTCGTGACCATGACCGCCACAGCAGCCGCCGTGATCGTGGTCATGACCGTGATCGTGACCGCAACCACCGGCACCGTGAACGTGGCCGTGGGCCAGCTCTTCGGCAGTGGCGGCACGCACGTCCTTGATCTCGACCTTGAAGCCCAGGGTTACGCCAGCCAGCGGATGGTTGCCATCCACTTTGACGAACTCTTCGGACACTTCAACCACGGTCACCGGGCGGTGGCCATCGTCGGTTTCAGCCACAAAAGTATCCCCTTCGGAGACTTCCATGCCGTCGAACAGCTCGCCCGGTACTTCTTGTACCAGGGTCTCATCATATTCGCCGTAGGCCTGGCTCGGTGCCAGAGTCACTTCGAAGGCTTCACCTACCGCGCGACCTTCCAACTCGGCTTCCAGGCCTGAGACCAGGTAACGGGTGCCGTGCAGATAGACCAGCGGCTCTTTGCCGACAGTGCTGTCGATGACTTCACCGTGCTCGTCGGTGACTGTGTATTCCAGCGTAACCACGCTCAGAGGAGCTACTTTCATGTCAGGATCCTGCGGATAGAAAAAAACGGGCTCAGAATACCCTAAAAAGCGGGCCGCGCATATGCCGTGCCGTGCCACGGAGTGACGAAAAAAACGGCAACAGCGTCAGCGAGGAGACCCGCATTCCACCCGCCGTTCCCTTATCAGGGGCGAAACACCCCGATCACCTCTTCCGCCTCGCGAGTCTGCTTGTCGACCTCGGCAGGCGTTTGTACCTGGGTATCGCCACAGGCGACACAGGTCACCTTCTCGACTCCATGCTCCAGATACAGCATCATGTTGTCCAACTTGCCGCACGCCGGGCAGACAGCACCGGCAATGAAGCGTTTTTTACGTCTGGTTTCCATATTTGTTACCTCCAGGCAGCATCATATCAGGGTTTTTACATGCATCACGCCATCGAGTATCACCATTTTTCCTGCCAGGGCCTGCACGCCGGCAACCGCAAACGAACTCCGGTCGGGCAGCTGTTGCGGATCACCCGGGGCGCCGCGCTGCTGAGACTGGGCCAACATGAGCTGTTGCTGCCGGCAGGCAGCAGTTTCTGGCTCTGCGCCGATGCCCTCGCGGCCTTCAGCCCCCTCAGCGGTTGCGAGTACGATCAGCTGAGCGTCTCTTTGCGCGTGGCTCAGCCGCAGCAGGCAGGCTGGCTGCAGACCACCCCGCTGCTCGATGCCCTGCTCGACTCTCTGGCCCGGTGGCAACGTCCAAAAGAGTGGCAAGGGGCCTACGGTCAGCGACTGCAGGTGATCCTGGATGAGCTGCAACAGTGTGCCATCAGCCAGCAGGGTCACGGTGAGCTGCAAGCCTGCTGGCAAGCGCTGGCCAATGGCCAACCGGAGTCTCAGCAACAGTGGGCACAACAAGCCGATGCGCCGGTGGAAGGGAGTGAATTGCAACAACAGTGGCAACTGCTGCAGGCGCTCAGATTGCTCAAAGGCGGCAGCAAACCCGCGCAGGTGGCCAGCAAGCTGGGTTATGCCGATGAGGCCACATTGCAAGCAGCCTGCCAGCAGTGGGGCGTTGGCGAGGATGGCGATCAATAACCGGACGCCGATGGAATACGCCAACGAAATTGGCTGAATGAGTCCAGTTTTTTGCCAGATGGTCGTTAACAAGGAAGGGCCATTCCCCCCGTAATCCTTTATGCTAGAGGCCTGAAGTGACTGCCAACGTTTCGACCAACAGGACATCTGCCATGACGAGCAAAGCCAATCAATCCCAGGGCATGTTGCTGTTTCACCTTTCAGCCAAACAATCCTTTGCCATCGGAACCCTCAAGGTGAAGGAGATAGTGCCCTACACCCAGCTGACGGCAATGCCGCACTCGCACCCGACCGTATTGGGGGCTGCCAATATGCGTGGCTCCACCATTCCGGTGATCGACATGGCGATGGCGGTGGGCTATCGCCCCATCAGCAAGGAGGAGATGCCCCACTGCTTCATCATCATTACCGACTGCCGCCGTACCCTGGTGGGCTTTCTGGTACGGGGCATCGACAAGATCACCGAGTGCAACTGGCGCGATATCGAATCGCCACCCGCCTCTCTCGGTCACAATGTGTTCGTAACCGGCGTGACCCGGGTCAATGACCAGCTGATCCAGCTGCTGGATGTGGAGCTGATCCTCTCCCGGGTCTATCCGGATGATCCGAGCCACCTCTATCCGGTACTGACCGATGTGCAGCGGGAACGGATCAAGCCGATGCGGATCCTGCTGGTCGATGACTCTTCGGTCGCTCGCCGTCAGCTGATGGCCGCCCTCGACTACATCAATATCCCTTATGAGGTCTGCACCAATGGCAAGGATGCACTGACCCTGATGCAGACGCGGGCAAGCCAGAAGACCCCGATCGACATTCTGGTTAGCGATATCGAGATGCCGGGGCTTGATGGCTACGAGCTGGCCTTCGAGGTACAGAGCGACAGCAAACTGGCGGGGGCCTACATCATCCTGCACACCTCGCTCTCCAGCGAGATCAGTGTGGAGCGGGCCCATCAGGTGGGAGCCCATGAGGCGCTGACCAAGTTCGAAGCCAATGAGCTGATCCAGGCCATGCTGCGCGGCGCCGAACATCACGATCGCCTGCTGAAATAAGCCAATGACTGGCGGGAGGAACACGCCTCCCGTCCTCCTTATCTTCGACCCAGACCGACTGACCCCATGCTGACCGAGAGCCACTTCCACGCCCCCTGGTGGGCACGCAATCCTCATCTGCAGACCATATTGCCCAAATGGCTGCGCCGCCCCCCTGCCCGTTTTGTGGCGGAGCGGTTTGAACTGCAGGATGGGGACTTTGTCGACCTCGCCTGGAGCGGGGAAGTCAGCCTTGATGAACGGCCGCTGATAGTGGTGTTTCACGGGCTGGAGGGGAGCATTCACTCCCACTATGCCAAGGGATTGTTCGCCCATCTGCAGCAAGAGGGCAGAGAGGCCGTGCTGATGCACTTTCGCGGTTGCAGTGGCGAGCCCAATCGCCACCTGCAGGCCTATCACTCCGGCGCCATCGGTGACGCGCAGGAGCTGATTGCCGAGCTGAGCCAGCGCTTCCCGGGCAAACCGCTGATCGCCATCGGCTTTTCACTGGGTGGCAATATGCTGGTCAATCTGCTGGCGCGGGCCTGCCCTGCGGCGCTGAAGGCGGCGGTGGTGGTCTCGGCCCCGCTGCAACTTGCGAGTTGCGCCGAGCGGGTCAATCAGGGCTTCTCGAAGGTCTATCAGAACTATCTGCTGCGCACCATGCGCCGCAATTTGCTCAACAAGATCAGCCAGCAGCAGAAAGCGAGTGAGCGCTGGCAACCTCGACAAGTGGAGCAGATTGCCACCCTGCGCGATTTTGACGAGCTGGTCACCGCGCCGCTGCACGGCTTTCACAGCGCCAGCCACTACTACCAGAGCTGCTCGGGGCTACCGCTGCTGGCTCAAATCCCCATCCCTACCCTTATCCTGCACGCCGCCGACGATCCCTTTATGTCACACGCGGTCATTCCCCGGCCGGAGCAACTCTCGCCCACGGTGCGCTATGAGTTGAGCCAGCGCGGCGGCCATGTCGGCTTTCTGCACGGCACGCCCTGGCGGCCACGGTTTTGGCTGGATGAACGGATCAGTCGCTGGATTGCCGAACAGAGTCACTCTGCAACACAGAACTGATTGCGTCCCGACTCCTTGGCCCGATAGAGCGCCTGATCGGCCCGCTCCAGCAGCTGGCTCGCCCCTTCGCCGGACACTGTGCTGGCAATCCCCTGACTCACCGTCACCCAGGGGGCAACATCGGACGCCAGATGCTCCAGCTGCAGGCTGGCCAAGCCATCTTGCAGCCGCTGCGCCACGCTGGCCGCAGCCTGACGGTCGGTATTGGGCAGCAGCAGCACAAACTCTTCCCCGCCATAGCGGGCAACCAGATCAGATGGCGTGCGTACCGCACGGTTGAGCGCTTGTGCCACCTCTTTGAGGCACATATCTCCCACCTGATGGCCGTAGTGGTCGTTGAAGCGCTTGAAATAGTCCACATCGATCAGAATGAGCGATAGCGGAGCGCCGCTCTCCTGGCTATGGGCCAACGCGCGCTCCAACTCGATATTGAAATGCCGCCGGTTGGCGACACTGGTCAGAGGATCTTGCTTGGCGAGCTGATCAAGTTGGCGCAGCAGCATCAGATTTTCATGCTCTCGCATGATCGCAAGCTCAAACCAGCGGTGCAGCATGCGGCGGCCGACCTCCAGCGCAATCACGCCAAACAACACGCCAAGCAGGTAAATCTGGAGAAAATCGACGCGCAAAAAGAGCTCCAACCCTACACCCACCGTCATCGGGCCCAAGAGATAGCCATACAACACCTTGCGGTCGGGATAAAACGCGATGAGCGCAGCCAGCAGGTTGAGCCGCATGATCCCGTTGGCATAGCTGACCCCTCCCCGCAGCTCTACCTGACCAATCGTGTAGATGTGCAGCGTCCAGAGTCCGCCCCATAGCACCATCACCAGCGCAGCCATCCGTAACCAGAGGCGATCCTGCAGATGGTCACAAAACAGGCTGACAACAGGTAGTAGCAATAGCACCACCATGACCAGGGCCAGCTCACTCTGAAAGCGCCAGGGCAAGCTGTCATCACTGGCGAGCCCGACCTGACTGTAAACCTCGTAGCGTATCGAAAGAAACAATACCACCAGCCAGTTCAACAACCAGAACCACACCATGCCTCGGGCAATCGCCTCTCGACGTGCGCTGTCCAGATGCTCAGTCAGGGTTAACGGCGCGCTGCGCTGCGCTTCAGACAACATCTCTCAGACTCCGGTGAAAAGGTAAAAAGTGATTGCATTCGCGGGATTCAACACAACAATAGCCTGACGATCACCTCTTTTGCTGTGAGACCTTTAAATGATCATTCCCTGGCAAGAACTGGACGGCGACACCCTGACCAACCTGATCGAACACTTTGTGTTGCAGGAAGGAACCGAATATGGAGAGCAGGATGTACCGCTTGGCGTCAAAGTCGATGCAGTGAGAGAACAATTACAGCAAGGCAAAGCTGTTATCGTCTATAGCGAGCTGCACGAATCGGTGAATATCGTGATGAAAGACCGCTTCATCGAGCAGTCTTGACCCAACCGCAATCCGGACCTTATAACGGAATTCCCAAGGAAGAGAGAATCCCATGTCGGCCAAGCACCCCATTATTGCTGTTACCGGTTCGTCCGGTGCCGGCACCTCCACCTCCACCAACGCCTTTCGCTCCATGTTCCATCAACTGGGATATACCGCGGCTGTGGTGGAAGGTGACAGTTTTCACCGCTACACCCGACCGGAAATGGATGTAGCGATCCGCAAGGCGCGCGAACAGGGGCGTCATATCAGCTATTTTGGCCCTGAGGCCAATGACTTCGGGCTACTGGAGAGCTTTTTTCAGGGCTATGGGCAGGATGGCAATGGCCAGTATCGCCGCTACCTGCACAGCTTTGACGAGGCAGTGCCCTTCAACCAGATGCCCGGCACCTTCACCCCCTGGCAGCATCTGCCCAGCAATACCGATCTGCTGTTTTATGAAGGGCTGCACGGCGGCGTGGTCACCGAGGATCACAATGTGGCGCGCCACGTGGATTTTCTGATAGGCGTAGTGCCCATCGTCAACCTGGAGTGGATCCAGAAGCTGATCCGGGATACCTCGGAGCGAGGGCATTCCCGCGAGGCAGTGACCGACTCCATCGTTCGCTCCATGGATGACTACATCAACTTCATCACCCCGCAGTTCTCGCGCACACATATCAACTTCCAGCGAGTACCGACGGTGGATACCTCCAACCCCTTCAGCGCCAAGGTGATCCCGAGTCTGGACGAGAGTATGCTGGTGATCCGGTTTCGCGGTATCAAGCAGGTGGATTTCCCCTACCTGCTGTCGATGATCGATGGCTCATTCATGTCGCGGATGAACACCATAGTGGTGCCGGGTGGCAAGATGGGCTTTGCGATGGAGCTGATCCTGCGCCCGCTCATCCAGCAATTGATCGAAACCGGCAAAATAACCTGATTCAAAGGAGTTCACGATGCGGCTTGCTTATCTCTCTGTGGCACTGCTCGCCCTGCTTGGCGGTTGCAGCAGCGGGCCGGCGGCCCCCACGCTGGAGTCCGGCACCATGCTGGTTCGCCCGATGGGCAACTGGACCTATGGTGCAACCCCGCGCTACGCCCTGGCCGAACAGTATCAATTTGCCGGTGAGTTGGCGGAAGGGTGGCTGGAGCCGATGCAGCAGGCGGTAAGCCGGGAGCTCAATGGCAAGGGATGGCAAAGCGCACCGCTCGACGAGGCGGATCTGTGGGTCGCCATCGGCGTCGCGGGCGGCAAGGATATGAGTGACGGCGAGATTTTCGCCCGTCTTGGCATGACGCCCGGGGTATATGCCTCGGCCAACCAGCGCAAAGGGTCGCTGGCCATCGTGCTGCTCGATCGCAAAACCCAGAAAGCGGTCTGGAGCAGCATCATCCAGCTGACCAGCGATGTGAACATTGCAGACAGCCAGCGTCAGGCACTCAGCCAACAGCTCGCGGCTGAGCTGCTCAATCGCGTCCCCACCAACTAGCGCTTGTTTAGTGATAACGGATGGATAGAAAAACGGCTTGCCTCCCGGCAAGCCGTTTTTTGTGGTCTCAACCTCTTGACCCAATTCGGCCTAGGCCAGACCCGGACACAAAGCCGCACACCTTCAGCTATCTGTGGTCACCTATTTAAGTGTACAGGTCAGCAGCGTGACTCCTTTCTGGGTGAGGAGAGCCTGTTTGTCCTGATTCCAGAAGGTGGTGACGCTGTCGGAATATTTGGCGCCAGACTCTGACTCCACACGCGCCAGCTTGTGATAAACCCCGGCATAGGGGAACTGCACCATGTCAGCCTGGGCATCATAGGTAACGGCCAGCATCTCTTCGCCACACTGGTATTGGCTGTATTGATACTGGGTAGGTTGCGGGCTGCTGCACGCCGCCAGGCCCAAAAGGGGAAGCAGAGCGATCAATTTTTTCATTGCACTTTCCTTATGTAATGGCTTTATGTCATGGCCTTGTGCAGTGGCCTTACGTAACGGCCTTATGCCAGGGTACCAACGAAACTATCGTTATCAAGCTTCAACAATTTGATAACTATGGGTAATTTGTACCGCTTTTTCCAACATCAGGGAAACAGAACAGTATTTTTCCATCGACAGATCGACCGCTCTGGCCACCTGTTTCTCTGCCAATCCCTTGCCTGTCACCACGAAGTGCAGATTAATCTTCTCGAAAACCCGGGGCACGCTATCGACCCGTTCGCCACTGACATCGACATGGCATGCGGTCACCGACTGGCGCGCTTTTTCGAGGATGGAGACCACATCAATGGAGCTGCAGCCACCGACCGCCAGCAGGATCATCTCCATCGGGCTGGCCCCTTCACCGGGGTTGGCACCATCCAGGATCACCTTGTGACCGGATTCACTCTCACCCACAAACTTCATCCCTTCCACCCAGCTGACCTTGGCTTTCATCTCGCACTCTCTCCTGTTAATCATGATGATGGATCCCTAGCATAACCCAGTCGCTTATCTCTGCCGAACAGAGGGAGTTGGGATGGAAATAGATCAAAATCAACATCTCCGACCTCTATCTTCCCTAGAATGGCCGGAGCGGCGCAGCAGGCATTACTCAAAGGGCTCTGTCAAAAGCCCGCAAAGCCTTGTCAGCACAGGCAAAGGCTCTTATCCTACTGCGACCAATACAAGGAATGGCAAGATTGGCAGCTTGCCCGGACGCACAAGTCCATAAAAAGACACTACAGAGGAATTCTCATGGTCATTGGCAAACCGCAAAGCGATCCCACCCTGGAATGGTTCTTGTCGCACTGCCACATTCATAAGTATCCCGCCAAGAGCACCCTGATCCATGCGGGTGAAAAAGCGGAGACCCTCTACTACATCGTCAAGGGCACTGTGGCCGTCTTGATCAAGGACGATGAGGGCAAAGAGATGATCCTCTCCTATCTGAACCAGGGTGATTTCCTGGGCGAGATGGGGATGTTCGAGGAGAACGAGAACCCCGAGCGCTCCGCCTGGGTTCGCGCGAAAGGCTCTTGCGAAGTGGCAGAGATCTCCTACAAGAAGTTCCGCCAGCTGATCCAGGTCAACCCGGACATTCTGATGCGTCTCTCTGGCCAGATGGCCAAGCGCCTGCAACACACCAGCCAGAAAGTGGGTAACCTCGCCTTCCTGGATGTGACCGGCCGGATTGCCCAGACCCTGCTCAACCTGGCCAAACAGCCGGATGCCATGACCCACCCGGATGGCATGCAGATCAAGATCACCCGTCAGGAGATCGGCCAGATCGTCGGCTGCTCCCGTGAAACTGTGGGCCGCATCCTGAAGATGCTGGAAGAGCAGGAGCTCATCTCTGCTCACGGCAAGACCATTGTGGTATTTGGCACTCGCTGATGACCCGTCCGCAGGCCTGACTGAGGCCTTGGGATAAAAAAGGCTGCTACGGCAGCCTTTTTTGATCCTCTCCCCTATAATCCCGAACGCCCTTCACTGTTCCGGCATTCGCCCAGAGAGTTACTATGCATCTTCAATGTCCCCGTTGCCGCAGTCCGCTCCATCTTCATGAAGCCTCCCAGGGGCGCTATTGCGACAACAAGCATCACTTCGATCCGGCACCGGAAGGTTATCTGGATCTCATCCCCGGCAAGAAAAACCCCAAAGACAGCGACAGCCGTGCCCTGATGCGCGCCAAGCACCATTTCCTGGAAGCCGGCCACCAACTGCCGCTGGTTGAGGCCATGGCCGGCCTGCTCGCTCCGCTGGCCCCACAAGAGCTGATCCATCTTGGGTGCGGTGAAGGCTACTACTGCCGCGCGCTGGCAGAGCGCCTGCCCGGCTGGCAGTTTGCTGGGGTTGATATCGCCAAGAACACCATCTTTGCCGCCAAAAAAGCGCAGCCGGACGGCCAGTTTGTCATTGCCGATCCCGCTCGCGCGCCGTTGCAACCGGGCTCTGCTCAGGTGCTGCTGGTCAACGATCTCAAGGTCAAGACCGAGCAGCTGGTCAGCTGGCTGGCCCCCGGTGGCTATCTGCTCTATCTGCAGCCGGGCCCGCGCCATCAGTGGCAACTGCGGGTCAGCCTCAATCCGGTGAGCATGGAACACCCTCTCAGCTGGCCAACCCTCGGCGGCCTCAATCCGATGGCTCAACAGCGCTGCCAGTTCAGCCTCACCATGGATCAGGCCATGCGCAGCTTTATTCTGGAGACCAGCCGTCTTGGCTGGCGGGCAACCGGTGAGCAGCGTCACGCTTTCGCGCAACAGGGCCCGAATGAACTGGAACAGGATCTGCTGCTGACCCTGTGGCAAAAGCCCCTCTGATCACTGGGGGGAGCCTTGCAAGGCTCCCCCCCGTTTTTCCCGCCCCGCCCCATTCTCCCCTGTGTGATATAGCTCACAACTTGAGCCATCGACCTTGTTGCTCAGAACAGCCTTGATGTCAAAAAAGTCACTAGAAAATAATTCATTGAATTTAATCTCTTTTTATCTTGTCAAAAACCGTCACACCCAGTCTTGATAACGACCTCGTCACCTCAATTAAACAATGATGGATTCAGGCCCAGTCAAGGTTGGGGCGCCTACCGTGTGGCTATCGGACCATTTCCGATTTCACAGAACCGACAACAAGTTCGGAAGTGTTTACATCAGAGGAATAACGCATATGAAGAAGTCTGCACTGACTATTGCCATCTCCAGCCTGCTGCTGGCGAGCGGCGCCCATGCTGCTACCGTTTACAACCAGAACGATACCAAGCTGGAAATCGGCGGCCGTGCACAAGGTGCTTACTACGGTACTGACGACAACGGTTCCGAAGGTGACCAGAGCTACTTCCGTCTGCACGTTGCTGGCGAGACCAAGATTGCTCCCGAGATGAAGGCGTTCGGCTTTGCCGAGTACAACCTGCCGACTTCCGGTTCTGACAACGACGAGCTGCGTTATGCGTATGCCGGCATCAAGCACGACCGTTTCGGCGCATTCAGCTATGGTCGTCAGGATGGCCTGTTCACCAAGGCCGTCAACAACTATACCGACGTTCTGCCTGAGTGGGGCGGTGACGGCCTGGGCAAAGATACTGAAGTATTCGGTACCGGCCGTACCAACGGTCTGGCCCAGTACATCTATAACTACCAGGGTCTGACTCTGGGTGCCCAGTTCACTGGTAACAATGATCCGCAGAATGCAGATCGTTCCAACTTCAAAGATGTAAATGGCCAAACTACTTGGAACAAGAAAGGTTCCAAAGAAGGCTTCGCAGTATCTGCCAACTACGATTTCGATATGGGCCTGAGCCTGGGTGCTGCCTATAACCAGGCTGGCAAGACTGACGAGCAAGCTCGCTACGCCGCCTTCGGTGGCGACAAGGATGCCAAGCTGATGGGCTTCGGCGCCAAATATGCAACTGGCGACCTCTACCTGGCTGCAACCTACTCCCACGGTGAAGACCACCTGTTCGTCAACAACGGCTACGCCGAGAAGATGGATGGCTACGAAGCCGTTGCCCAGTACACCATCGGCAAGTTCAAGCCTTCTCTGGCCTACCTGCGCACTGACGTGAAAGACTCCGCTCACGGTATCGATGATACCTACACCGAGTACGTATCTATCGGTGCCTGGTACAACTTCACCGAGAACTTCAACGCCTACGTTGATTACAAGCTGAACCTGCTGGACTCCGTAGATGGCAAGTCCACCAACTCTCTGGGCAAAAATACCGACGACGTAGTCGCAGTTGCCCTGCAGTACAACTTCTAAGTAATTGGAAGTCAGTTATACCCTGTGATACCAATGTCTACTGTTTGAATTACTTCCGGCCGCTCTGCGGCCGGTTTTTTATTGCGCCTTTTCAGCACCTTGCATATAACTATCGAGCGGATTGATGGCAATATCCGCGTCGTTGACAGGGAGTGACAAGGAGATATTCACGGATGAGACAAGCGCGCGGGAACATAGACTGGCAACGCGGGTGGCTGCTGTTGCCACTGCTGTTGATATCGCTCATCTGGAGCAGCACGGCAGATGCCAGCTGGGATCAGAGCCTCTATCGTCAACTGGGTCTGGCCGGCAAGCTGGATAAACAGACCTTTCGTCAGGCACTCAACAGTTATCAAACTGTGCGCCACAAACGAAAACCCATTCTCACCATCATCGATTACAGCAAGCCATCCACCCAGCGCAGGCTGTTTGTCATCGATATGAAACGCCACAAGCTGCTCTATCACACTTGGGTCAGTCATGGCCGCAACTCAGGTGAACTGGCAGCAAAACACTTTTCCAACCAGCTCAACTCCCGCCAAAGTTCCCTCGGCGTCTATCGCACCGCAGAAACCTATCTGGGCAAGCATGGCTACTCCCTGCGGCTGGACGGACTCAGCCCCGGCAAGAACAGCAATGCCCGCAAGCGTGCCATCGTAGTACATGGCGCCGCCTATGCCAGCCCGACTCATCTGCGCAAATATGACAAGCTGGGGCGCAGCTGGGGTTGCCCCGCCCTGCCCAAAGAGCAGGCCAGAGCCATCATAGATACCATCAAGGGAGGGAGTGTCATCTACGCCCACGGCTAGCGGGCACAACACCAGAAAACGCAAGGCCAGCAATCGCTGGCCTTGTTTGTTACGCTTTTCACTCTAAACGTGGCGCGTTATTGGCGCACCACCAGTACCGGACAGGGTGCATGACGCACCACAGACTCGGCGACACTGCCTACCAGCAGATGGCTGATACCGGAGCGACCGTGGCTGCCCATCACGATCAGCTCAACCTCATCCTCCTTGGCCTGAATGACAATTTCATCGGCGGCGCGGCCAAAGCGAATATCAAAGGTGGCCGGGATCGGCAGGGTGGCAACCAGCTCTTTGAGCTGGGTTCTGGCCTGACGCTCCATCTCGTGGGTGATCTCGATGGCCGTCATATGAAGGATCTTGTAACTGTCAAAACCGTGCAGTTGATCAACCACGTGGATCAGCTTGAGCTGGGCCTGATGGCTCTGTGCCATAAAAACGGCATAGTCGAGTACCGCGCGAGACATTTGGGAAAAATCGACTGGACAGAGCAGAGTCTTGATCGATGGCATAATGCAGTCTCCTCTACTGATTGGGGTGCTATTGAATCTTTACTCGATCATAACGATCCGACCGTAAATAACCCTCGACCCTGTCGCAAAATGGAGATGCGAGATGTTTTCTCCGCCTGCCGCGATCAATGCATGGTATAAATCAGGTGATACGTGCTCTCCTCACCTCTGCGAGGATAATGCTGACCATGCTGCGCATCGGTTGTTTGCTGCTTTGCTCTCTGTGTGCGATCGCCCACGCTCGCACAGCCGATATTCACGTCTATTGCGATGGCTGGCCCGGTTTCTGCCAACCGGATGGCCACGGTATCTATCTCGATCTGGTGCGAACCATCTACCAACCCCACGGCTATCAGATCGTGCCCCATATCGTGCCCTACAAACGCGCCGTCGCCATGGTAGCCAGGCAAGAGGGGGATATGGCGATGAGTGTCTATCGGGACGAGATCAAGGGGGTCGAACAGCCCCGTCAGCCAGCCTCCGCCGATGATGTGACTGTCTTCATGCTCAAGCAGTGGCAGCCACAATGGCGGGGAGAGCGCAGCCTGGAGGGAGAGACCGTACTCTGGCGGCGAGGATGGGTGCTGGATAAATATCTTCCGGTCACCATGCGGTGGCACGAAATCGACAACCATGAGATGGCACTGCAGCTGATTGGCAAGGGGCGCTATCGCTATTACCTGACCGCTGGCGTGCTCCATGCAGCCGATGAGACCCCGGCCAATATGTACCGCACCATTTTGCGCTGGATACCGACTTACCCCATTTTTGCCGATACCGAGCAGGGCGAGCGGCTACTGCAGTTGTGGGATCAGGAGATGATGAATCTGATCCGTCGCGGCACGCTGGCCGAGATATATCGCAATTATCACCTCTATGACTACTACCGCGACTTTCTCGAGGAGCAGGCGGTCAAGGCCGGCGAAAACTGATCCCACCATAGGGGAAAGAGAAGGATGCCGCAGCCCCGTCAACAGCGGCCACCGCCAGCAACCTGCCCATGAGCAATACCTTTCCATTGTGGTTTGAGTCACCGTAGCCGCGCCACAACTCAGGGTTGCCGGAACCCCTTCGCCAATCGGTCATAGAGGATCACATTGACCGAGGCAGCCAGATTCATGCAGCCCTGAGTCGGCACATAAACCACATCTTTCACCGCGCCATAGAGGGCAGGATCGAGCGTGCCATCCTCCGGCCCGAAGATATAAAAGGCGCGCTCAGGGTGGACATAGTCGGGGAGCGGCGTAGCGCCGTCGATCAGATCGACCACCACGGGCACGCATCCCTGCGGGATAAACGCCATCAGATCATCCACCCCGAGCAGCGGGATCTTCTCCACCATCTGCTTGGTATCAGTGGCAAAGCGGCGCGCCAGCTCGAAGCGGTTGCCGGTGTAGTAGACCTCATCCACCCCGTAGCAGCCCGCAGCCCGCATCACTGAGCCGACATTTTCCGGAGACTTGGGATTGACCAACCCCACGCAGCAGAATGCACTCTTTTCCATCATCTCTCCTCATCTTGCGGCGGCCATTATAAGCCGTTGCAGGGCCACCGACCCATTAAAAGTCCCCTCCCCGGCTAAACCGCTTGCCAACCCAGCTTTGAATGTCGATTTTTTGTGCGCAAGCCGACAAATTTTGTACAAGCCGATAGCCAGCAAACGTTTCCCAGCAATAATAGACAAACGTTTGTAAATGGATATTTGTCTATGACTGAGCGTGAACAAGAGATCCTAGCCCTGCTGCGTCAGGATCCCATGATTGCCCAGCAGGAGCTGGCCGATCGCCTTGGCATCAGCCGCTCCGCGCTGGCCAGCCACATCTCCAGCCTGATCCGGCAGGGATATGTGCAAGGCAGAGGTTATGTACTGCGAGAGGGCCCCTACGTGGTGGTGATCGGCGGTGCCAATATGGATATTTGCGGCACCAGCCACGACAACCTGCTGCTCGGCGACTCCAACCCGGGCAAGGTGCGCACCTCGGCCGGTGGTGTTGGCCGCAATATCGCCGAGAATCTGGCGCGGCTCGGCAGCGACACCCGGCTGCTAACCGCGGTCGGCAACGACCAGTATGGCCACCATCTATTGGAGGTGAGCCAGCGGGCCGGCGTCGATGTGCGCCAGACTCTGGTGCTCGATGGTCACGCCACCTCCTGCTATCTCAGCCTGCATGATGGCAGCGGCGAAATGAGCTGCGCTATCAATGACATGGCCATCATAGAGCAGCTCACCCCTGCCCGCCTGACCCCCCTCGCAGGCTTTCTCGGCGGTGCCCGGCTTTGGGTGCTCGATACCAATCTGGCCATCCACACCCTCGACTGGCTGTTCGAGCGACAGGGGGAGCACGCCATCTTTGTCGATACCGTTTCGGTGGCCAAGGTGGAGAAGATCCGCCCCTGGCTCGGCAAGATCCACACCCTCAAACCCAATCGCAGTGAAGCCGAGCAGCTGTGCGGTATGACCATCGCCGGGCCCGAAACCTGGCCCATGGTAGCCGCCTGGTTCCACCGCGCCGGGGTCAAGCGACTGTTCCTCAGTCTGGGTGAACTGGGGATCTTCTACAGCGATGGCGAGCAGCAGGGTCACCTGCCGGTACTGGGTAGTCCGGTACTCAACGTCACCGGCGGCGGGGATGCCTTTATGGCTGGCCTTGCCCACGCTTGGCTGCAACAGCTCGACATTGCCCAAACCACCCGCTTTGCCCTGGGCTGCGCCGCACTCACCGTCAATTGTTCCGATACCGTTTTTTCCGGTCTGAGCAAGACCGCCGTTGACCGCATACTGGAGGAGTACTCATGCTGAACGCTTACCTCGATATCCAACCGGAAGTGGCTGCCGCGCTGGCTGCCGGCAAACCGGTCGTCGCCCTCGAATCCACCATCATTTCCCACGGCATGCCCTATCCACAGAACGTGGAGACGGCCCGTCAGGTGGAGCAGGTGGTGCGCGATAACGGCGCCATTCCGGCCACCATCGCCATCCTCGATGGGCGCCTCAAGGTGGGTCTCGATGCGAGTGCGCTGGAAGCGCTCGGCCGGGCAGGCCACGACGTGACCAAGTGCAGCCGCCGCGACATTCCGTTCGTGCTGGCGCGCAAGGGGATGGGGGCCACCACGGTCGCCTCCACCATGATCATCGCCGCCATGGCGGGGATCCGGGTCTTTGCCACCGGTGGTATCGGCGGGGTACATCGCGGCGCGCAGGAGACCTTCGATATCTCGGCCGACCTGCAGGAGCTGGCCCAAACGCCGGTGGCCGTAGTCTGTGCCGGTGCCAAGTCGATCCTCGATATCGGGCTGACCTTGGAGTATCTGGAGACCCAGGGCGTGCCGGTGATCGGCTATCAAACCGAGGAGCTGCCCGCCTTCTACACCCGCGAGAGCGGCTTCAAGGTCGATTATCGCCTCGATACCCCGGCAGCCATCGCCGAGGCGCTGCGCCTCAAGTGGGAGCTGGGACTGGCGGGCGGCGCCGTGGTGGCCAACCCCATCCCGAGCGCACACGCCATGCCGAAAGCCGATATCGACGCAGCCATTGCCCAGGCGCTCCATGAAGCGGACGAGCAGGGGATCAAGGGCAAGGCGTCAACCCCCTTCCTGCTGGCCCGCGTCTGCGAGCTGACTGGCGGCAACTCGCTGGCGGCCAATATACAGCTGGTACTGAACAACGCGGCCCTCGGTGCCCGCATCGCCTCCAGCCTCTGATCGCACGCCGATACCTCGCCATGTAAAAGAGGGCCTGACGGCCCTCTTGTTGTGTTTGCTATCTGCAGCGCTATTGCAACGCTGTGTTATTGCAGCACCACGCGCCCATTGAGCGGTTGCACCGGCCGGTTGTTGGGGTGGTGCATCACCGCCTTGAAGGCGTCGATCTGGGCCTGACTGACCTCAACCGGCTGCTTCATCACCAGCCAGCGCACTCCTTCCGAGCAGGGGGGCGTAGTAAGGGAACCGCTGAAGCGATAGTAGTCATGGCTTTCGGGCAGCAGTTGCTCAGCAGAGAGCGACGTCTTGAGGGTGTGGATCTCCCCCACCTTAGCCGGTAGTTCACCCCAGGCTGCCGCCAGCACCGGATTGGCCTTGCCAGCCTCGAACATCACCGCCACCACGGCGATCTCTCCCTTGTCACTGACATGCACCAGATGCCCTTCCAGCGGATAGGATTTGCCCTCGATGAGGTTCTCACTCGGGGCGTGGAAGTGAAACTGCTTTAATTCAAACCTGGTGCCATCGAGTTGCAAGGTGCTGCCCGGGGCATAACCGACCTGCACGGTATGACCGTTGTTGACCACTGTGTTGCCACCCGCCTGATAGTGGAGTACCAGCGGGGCCAGTTTGGCCTCGACCAATCCGCTCAGGTCAACCGGCGACTGATTGCTGCCCGCACACTGACCAAACTCAGGGGTCAGCTTGGCCCAGTGGGCAGGCCCCGCCTCACCGCTATATTCCCAATGGGGGGTGGCAGCAAACACGACAGGGCACAGCAACAGGGAGCAGGCCAACAGAGACTTTCTCATCATACATCCTTATCTTGATTGAAAAGCACGACCATCCCCTCCCCCGGATAGCGGGGCATGCAGAGATGGCATATCAGATACGCGGGATACAGAGCATCTGAGCGACTTTCTAATGGTAACGAGCACGGGTTGGTCAATCGGTTTGACCGCGGCTCAATACAGAGTCGTTTGGAAAGTATATGGTGAGGGATCGACAGAGACAGTGAAAGAGGGGGAAATTAATCAGCCAGCTATCCACTCATCGTCTGGCAGGCGCGGGGCAAGGTTCAGGGAGTCACGCTTTCATAACAACTATCCATCACAACCATCGCGGGAGTCCGGGCTCCCGCGATAGTTGCCGATAACGGCAATTAACGGTCGCGATTCAACGCGATCAGACGATCAAGAATCGCCTCACCATCGGCGCGCAAACCGTTGTGCTCATATTCATTGGAGATCCAGGCGCGACTGTTGCCAAGACCACGCAGAGTTTCGCGACTGTAGTCAAACTCCACATACATATCCTCGGCATAAACGGCGCAGGCCACCGGCACCTGGTTGCGGGCCAGTTGTGCCGGGTCATAGAGCGCCCCCCAGTCCGCCTTGTTGGCCAGCAGATGGGCCGCCTCTTTCAGGGGCAGCAACTCGCGGTACTGCTCGAACATCCAGGGGTAAACCATCTCGCCGGTGAAGGCGAAATCCTTTCCGAGTGCCCAGTTCACCGCAGGAAACTCCCCTCTGACCCGATCCGCCGCCCAGCGAGTCGCCTCCCCTTCGGCGTAGATAGCCTCGTGCAGAATGGCAAACAGCGGGTTGGTATTGAATGGCTGCATGCTCTGCACCTGATAGAGAAAGGCCGGGCTCAGCTTGTCACCGATAAAGGCCTCTTCCAGCAGGTAATAAAGCTCCTCGAAGGCACCCGTGGCACCAAGATCCAGCCCTTGCTGCTGGAACTGCTCCACCGTCAGGCGCTGGCCGTTGGGCAGTCGCACATCATGCTGGTGCAGATGGTTGGCCAGCCGGTAGGCAATCCCCTGAACGTGGGGGAAGCGGGCGAAGAAGGCTCGGTTCTTGTCAGCCACCCGCTGGTAGGTGGCGCGGTAAACCTCCTCGGCGCTGCGGCCAATCGGCGCGATACCGCCGGTGATATAGACCTCCCGCAGGCTATCAGGGAAGAGCGAGAGATAGGTCAGGCAGCAAAAGCCACCAAAGCTTTGCCCCAGCAGGCTCCAGCGATGCTTGGGGCTGAGCTCCAACCGGATGAACTCGGCATCTTGCACTATGCTGTCGGCGCGAAAATGGCTGAGATACTCCGCCTGCTCGGCCGGGGTCATTTTGGCCAGAATCTGCCCGTGAATGGGGCTCGACATCCCGGTGCCACGCTGATCCAGCAGCAGCACTCGGAACTCCTGCAACGCCCGCTTGAGCCAGCCACTGTTGGCTGTCGGGCGCGGCGCGCCGAAACCGGGACCGCCCTGCAAAAAGAGCAGCCAGGGGAGCTTGTCATCGAGTTTGTCTTTGCGGCAGAGGGTGCGGGCAAACAGGGTAATGCTGTCACCATCCGGCTCATCATGATCGAGGGGAACGGTAAAAAAGTGCGGCTCGCAATGAATGCCGTCCAGTACATAGCTCAAGGGGCTGTTCATCTGGGATCTCTCCGTCAGGATGGGAACATCATTGACCCCATCATAGCCCCGCCCAGCCACAGGGTCACTCCAGTTTTCCAAAATGTTAACAATGGCTTAAAGGCCGAAACATCACCAGACAAGCCGCTCTTCAACGGTGCTGAATTAATTGTTTTGCAGGGGAGATTGACGCCATGGCGCCATTCAACAAAGATGGCTCGCCTGCACAGGAGTGCAGCCATTCAGGCCGACAAAATGGATAAGGGAATGTGATGAAACCGAAGTGGATCAGGGCCAGAAAAAGAGAGAAGAAGCCATGCCCTGCCAGCATGTTGCAAACCGGAATGCTGCTGTTCAGTGCCACCTGTGGCGCGACGCTCTTTTTGGCCGCATGCAACAGCAACTAGAAATGAAAAAGCCCGCTCGATTGAGCGGGCTTTTCGAATTTGGCTCCTCCTACTGGACTTGAACCAGTGACATACGGATTAACAGTCCGCCGTTCTACCGACTGAACTAAGGAGGAATTATGGTGCCCAGAGACGGAATCGAACCGCCGACACGGGGATTTTCAATCCCCTGCTCTACCGACTGAGCTATCTGGGCAACGGCGCGCATTAAACCCTTTCCAGCGCAGAGTGTCAACCATGATGGCACGATAAAAAGCGCGTTCGCTCAACAACCGAACGAAGCGGCCATTTATTATCCATTTCAGTCCTGTTTGCCGTACTTGCTGGCCTCTGCACGCCCTGCAGGCTGCGCCAATATGATGGAAATTCGAGGTTCAGTGGGTCCGCCGCATTGAGCCGAATCCACTCTGCGAGTATGCTTTGCCGCAATGATACCGCCTGGAGGCAACATGAGTCTGAATATGCAAGAGTGGCGTGATGAGACCACCGAGATCGTCAACGAACTGCTGGCCGATGGCAGCAATCCCGATGCGGATTACGACATCGAGCACCACTTCGCCTGCCAGGATTTCGACCGTCTGGAAAAAGCAGCGGTTGACCTGTTCAAGGCCGGTTTTGAAGTGACCGATGCCGAAGAGATGGAGCTGGATGACGGCGCCACCATCTTCTGCTTCGATGCCACCATCGAGTGCAAGCTGAATGTCGAAGCGATCGTCGCCGATATCGCCAAGATGCTGCCCATCCTGGAAAAATACGGGGTGGATTACGATGGTTGGGGCACCTACTTCCAGGATTGATCCTGCCTCCATCGTAAAACAACAAGGCCACCTTGCAGTGGCCTTGTTGTTTCTGACGATCTCTCACGCCAGATAGCTGGCAGCAAACTCCGTCGGCGGCAGGGGGCGGCTGAACAGATAGCCCTGTAACCGATCACACCCCGCCTCGGTCAGCCACAACTGCTGCTCGGGTGTCTCTACCCCTTCGGCGGTGATGCGGATCCCGAGCTCATGGCCCAACCCGATGACCGAACGCACGATAGCGGTGGTCGCGCTATTGCTGGCCAGCCCCTGAGTGAAGCTGCGATCCAGCTTGAGGGTCGCCACCTGCAAACGCGGCAGATAGGCCAGTGAACAGTAACCGGTACCAAAGTCGTCGATGGCCAACTGAAAACCGGCGGCAATCAGGTTGTCGAGGTTGGTCTCAATCTCGTCGGCGTTCTCCATCAGTACCCCTTCGGTGATCTCCAGCTCCAGTTGACTGGCCTTGAGACCATGGCGAGCGATGCAGGCAGAGACCCGCTCACAAAGCGCCGGATCACGGAACTGCAGCGGCGAGAGGTTGATGGAGAGCACCATATCCGGCTGCGCAGTTTGCCACTGCGCCAGCTGGGCACAGCCCTGCTCCAGCATCAGCTGGCCAAGTTGACCGATGATCCCCATCTCTTCCGCCAACGGAATGAATTCGTCGGGGGAGATCATCCCAAGCTCGGGATGGGGCCAGCGACAGAGCAGTTCGGCGCCATGCAGCCGGTGAGTACGGGTACAGATGATCGGCTGATAGACTGCAACCAGCTGGGCGGACTTGATGGCGAGCGGCAACTGGGCGGCGATCAACTGACGCCGCTTGAGCCGGGCATGCAGCTCGGGATCAAACAGGGTGCAGTACTGCTGCTGCCGTTTGCCCTGCGCCAGCGCAGCCTCGGCATGGCTGAGCAACCGCTCGGCATCGCTTGCCCGCCCCTGGGCCAGCCCCAGAAACACCGGGATCTGGATGCGATGATCTTCCACCTGATAGTGCTCCATCAACTGCTGCTGCAGATGCTGGCTCCACCCCTGCAATGGCTCATTGAAATCCGGCAGCAACAGGCTGAAGTCATCGGCAGCGACCCGACAGAGAAGGGAACGCGGCGGTACCAGCTGCTGCAACCGCTTGGCCACCTGGCTGAGCAGGCGATCGGCAATCCGTATCCCGAAGCGATCGTTGATCTCACGAAAATGGTGCAGATCGACCAGCACCAATGTGGCACTGCGTTCCCCAAGATGGCGGCTGGTCTGCAAGAACCGGGAGAGTTTGAGCAGTCCGGTCAGACTGTCGTAGTGCTGCTCCTGCTGCAACTGCGCCTGAGTGGTGCGCAGGCCGGTGATGTCACGCCCTAGCGTCAGGATCCCTAGGGAGTGACCATCACCATCGGGGACATCGACCCGGGTGATCTCCATGTGTCGCCCCTGCCCGCTGGCATCCAGCAGACAACACTCGCCATGACCCATCCCCTGCGGCGCCGCCAGCCGGAACGGTAGCTGCTGACCCAGCACCTCATCCGCCCCCTGGCCGATAAAGTCGAGAAACGCCTGGTTGCACTCCAGCAACACCCCGTTGTGATCATCGAAACGGATCAGATCAGGAATGGCATCGAGCAGAAAACGCTGCAACAACTGCTGCTTTTTGACGGTTTGTTCCAGGCTCTTGCGCTGGGCAATCTCGTTAACCACCCCGAATACTGCGCACGCCTCTCCCTGCGGGGTGTAAAGAGGCACCTTGTGCACCTCCATCCAGCAGGTATTCCCGCCCCGGTTGCAATGGAGCTGCTGATACAGCATCGGCACGCCTCCAGCAAGCAGCTGCTCATCCTCACTGCGAAAGAGATCGCCCCATGGCATATCTGCATCTGTCTTGCCGACAACCTCGGCAGGCGACTCCAGCTTGGCTTCACGGGCAAACTCACGATTGGCGAACAGGTAACGCCCATGACTATCTCGACAGAAGATACTCATTGGCAATTGGTCGATGATCTGCTGCAGCAGATCCGGGGTGAGCATGTTGGTCACAGGGGTGCTTATGGAGGAATTTCGAGCAAATCTATGATAGCAAACCAATTTTGTAAAGCACCCCGATCACCTCCCCATAACATCGAACGCTGGATGGTTGCTGACAGAGATTGTCGCTCCGGCGATAATAGGCGCCGGTTGGCCAATGGCCTGGTGATATGGACGAGAGAAACAAGATGAAAAAGATTATGGGGAGCGCATTGGCGCTGCTGCTGGTTGGTTGTGCTGGTGACAATAACGGCGGTGAGGAGTATCGCTACAACCCGCCAATTGCCAAGGCAACCAACAACACTCAGGAAATGGCGATCCCGGTGGATCTGGTGTGGGCTCGCGCCGAGAAGTGGTTCACCGATCACGGCCTCACCATCGAAAACAGCCAGCGTGGCTCCGGCCTGATGACTGCCAACGTCAACCAGTCAGCCGACGGGCTGGAGTGGCTGGACTGCGGTACCATGGGTTCCAAAGTTGCACTGGGCAACCCGAACCTGCAGATCAACCTGATCATCACCCAGAGCGGCAACAGCAGCGTGGCCACCGTCAACGTCAAGGGCAACACCGAGCTGTTCTTCGTTGAATCCTCAGGCGAGCGCGTACCGGCCCCGTCCATCAAGCCGGTCTGTGTCTCCCGCGGCACCCTGGAGCAGAGCCTGTTTGCCACCCTCGGCAACTGATTTCACTCCCCTGCAAAGATAAAAAAAGCGGCAGATTGCTCTGCCGCTTTTTTATTGCCCCGAGTTGGGCTTACTTGTCGATATCGAGCATGTTGTTGGTCAACATGTAATCGATCACCTGGCTAGCCGTTGCACCACTATTACCGGTCAGAGAGCCAAAAGTGTGGCCAGACAACACAATCTCCTGGGTCACAGAACCACCCACCGAATCGCTAACCTTGAGATGCACACCTTGGCTATCTGCAGACACAGACAACAGATTTTTAAGCAATGACTCCGTTTTAGACCCATCATGATCCAGCAGGTCACTCAGATCCAGCTTGTCGCGCAGCGTCGGATCACTCAGGCTCGGTTTGAAGTCCGTGACAGTATCAACCGTCAACTTACCTGATTCGGTATCCCCCTTGTTCCACACGAAGATATCCGCTCCATCGCCACCGGTCAGTATGTCGTTGCCCAGACCACCACTCAAATAGTCATTCCCTGTTCCGCCGGAAAGGAGATCATTACCCGTTCCCCCTCTCAGACCGTCATTTCCGTCACCACCAAATAATAAATCATTACCTGAACCACCAAATAGCAAGTCAACGCCACCTTGACCATAAATACGATCACTTCCGGCACCCCCATGAGCAATATCAATATGGGCAGTACTAAAAGCCTGAGTCTTCAGCGCACTATCCTCACCATTACTTGGAGTAACTAGCAGGCTACTGTCCGCACCACTCATGAACGACACCAGCTTTTGTTGCGCGGCTGCTATATTGTTAGGCGCACTTGCATTCTGATCCAGAATCGCATGGCTTTCACCAAGATAGATTATGTCATCGCCACGCCCAGATAATACGTTATCCCCGCCAGCCCCCACGTCAATCACAACACCTCGAGTATGGTTTGCAATCAACTGATTACTGATTCCTGCAGGGTTACTCCACAACAGTTGTTCATAACTGGTACCAAAATAATTCAATCGCACATCATCAATCACATCACCTGTAGACCTTACATCTGTCCCCACCACAAAGGTCAACGTGCTCGAACTGGTATCACCATCAAGATCTTTCAAGGTGTAACCGAAATCAAGCTTGACCGAGGGCGACACTGCGGCACCAAAGAACTGATAACTGCCGTTATCAAGATCGACAATCAGTGAATGCTTGTTATCGATGTAGATAGTCAGCGTTTTGGTTACAGCATCAAAGCTATGGCTGAGCGTATTGGAACTGCCTGAAGTAGAAGTAGTAACAGTATTACCGTTAAAGTTATACGTCACGCCGCGAACCGTAAGTTGGCTCACAAAACCACCATCAGCCCCCACACCAAAACCATCAGACCCGCTTAGCAAATTACCACCAATAGGCTGAACCACTGATTGCAACAGAATGGGTGGCAACTTGGTCACATCTGGGACAATTACCGCATTTCCATCCACATTCAAATAACCATCGAATGCAACTTTGTCTAGATGACTAGCTGGTACGTTATCACCCATGCCATAGGACAGTGCAGTCACCTTGTTATTATGCAAGTGTTCTGTCCATGTCTGCTCTTCAAATTTATCAATTTCATCATTCGGATTCGGTTGACCATCAGATAAGAAATAACTGACATTGGTGGCCCCATTCAAACGCCCAGAATTACTTCCCCCCCAACTATTTTGGGCCAATTTGAGAGCATCATCATAATCAGTGGAACCATCGGCTTTCAATTGGGAGATGATATTTTTGGCAGTTGCAACATCAAGCCAGCTTGAATCGCCTTTAAGCGCTGCATCATAAGAAAAAACGATAAGCTGTACTTTTGTCTGCCCTTGCGCAAGATACTGATCCAGCAACTGGTAAGCAGACTCTTTCATTACATCCAAACGAGACTTGATGACATTTTTATCACTTCCCGTTTTTGCATCCCATGCCATAGAGCCGGATATATCCAAGATCAACTGCACATTAGCACCGACTTTAGTTTCTGACTCCACAGCATGGAAAATCGGGCCGGCAACCGGCACATCATCACGTACGGCAACAACGAAAGAGTCGGGGATAGTGTCGAAACCGGCTTTGCTCACCTCATAGTTCACGGTGAGACGCAGCTCATCCTGACTGCTCAATATATTGCTTTGACCATCCACAAGATGGCTGAGCGGCTTGATCATGGTGAAGGTATAGCTCGGCGGATTCGCGTTGTTATCTACCGTCACGGTAAAGGCCAGATTCGCAGGGGTTTTGGTACCTATATACCCATTAAGCCCCGAACCAACCTGCTCCCAGTTCAACACTTGTCCTTCTATGCCAGTTATCCCGCCAATACTCAACAGCTTGAGCTGAACACCTGTCACGTTGTTACCACTACCATCTGTCACCTGTAGCTGCTGGGTTACAGAAAGCGGACCACTGATCGGTTCTCCGACAGGCTCTGGCAAACCAGCATTGCCACCAGACAAACCATCTTCATCAACCAGACCATTCTCTAAATGGACTCTAAAATCGTTATCGATGATGGTGCCAGTGCCACTCTTGTCACCTACGGTCACCTGCAGAGTCTCGTTAGTCTCAACCAGACGATCGTTCACTGTAGGCACGGTAACCGTGAAGCTGGTCACCCCGGCTGGTACGCTCACACTCTTGCCATCGGCGCTCAAAGTCACACCATGGCTAAATGTTGGTCTTCCCCAATCAGCATTTGTTGCGGCATTCGCTCCTGTGCCGGCAATGGAGAAGCTGTACTGGGTCACCACATTGGTCGCCCCGCTCAGGGTCACTACATGTTGCAGACTGGTACCTTCAAGCTCGCTGTCACTTGCTATATTGACCACAGTCGGGCGCGCCAGCGGGTTGACAGCAAAGCTGCCTTGCGAGCTATCACCATCGCGATCAAAGGCCTTGAAGGTGAAGTCGATGTCGCCATCGTCCGGACGCTGCATCTCGGCATACTGGAAGAACTCCCATTTGCCGGTAGCAGGGGTGAACTCCAACTTGAAGACCAATTTGCCACTCCCATCATTCCCCAGCAGGGTGTTGTTCCCACTCTTGCTGATAGTGATGGGGGAGCCAGTGGCCGTCAGCAGGCCGCGTTCAAAATCTTCCGGTTTGATGTCCAGCGCCATATAACCTTTACCATCCGCCCCCCATTGCGTTGCAACTGTACCCGAACCATAGGCAATCGCCTGCGGGGTATAGGAGCCAAGGAACTCGATAGACTTGACGGTAAAGTCGCTGTTATCTGAGGTATTGGTATTGCCGTTGTTAGTAGCCTTGATCACCATGGTGTCAAAACCGCCCTGCTGCACCTGGAAGTTCTGGTTGTACTCTCCACCTGCCGCATCCGAGCTAAACATCAGTGTGGAGACCAGTACTCCTCCGCGGTAAAACTCCACAACACCACTCTCCTTCTCGCCACCAAACATCTGGCTGAATTTGATATTCGCACCATAGGCCACGGTCCCCGGATCGAGCTTGACGATCAGCTCCTCGGATGCAGACTTTCCATTCCCAAAGAGACGGAAATCCACTTCATTGGCGAGGTTGTGATAAGGACTATTGCTACTTGCAACACCAAGCCCAGCCGTTGAAGCATTGACATCTGCAGCAATAAGAGTTGAATCGGTCGCCGACTTGAACCCTTGGGCAGTGATCTTGAACCCGTCCAGATCAAGCTCTCTCTGGTTTGTCGTTGCCGAGTATCGAGTCAAATCAAACAGGCCGGTCAATACATTCGGTATGTCTGTCTTGGCAACGGAGACCACTTCAGCATTCTCGGCAATCGGGGCATCATCTTCGACAGTAATCGTCAAAGGCTTAGTCACAGACAGAGTCCCATCAGAAACAGACACATTTATCTTGAGATCAAGGGTGTCTTCCTGGGTGGTATTAGCATGATCCAACGGCTGCTTCAGGGTCACTTCATAACCCCAGTCACCTTTGCTACTACCAACTGGTGCTGTCAGCTTAACCTCAAGAACAACGTTGTCCTTGCTACCGGCATAGCCAATCAACGTTTTGCTGTCAGCATCCCAACTCCACTCGATCTTCACACCACCAGAATAAACTGGTTGAACACCATTATCGGTTGGCCATCCCAGTGAAACAGTCAAGTTATTGCTGTCAATATCACCGACGGTAATCACTCCCTTGGCAACGATCTCATCAGTAGCATCTTTCTGGCCATCTTCACCCAATTCATCTTTCAGCCCACCAAGGAGACCTTCTTCGGAGACGACAACATCGTTGGAGATGTTCAGCGTCGGGGCGTCATTGGTGCCGGTGATGATGATGGTCACCGTGTGCGGTGTGCCATCGACACTCTGCACGGTGAAGGTCTCTTGCTTGGTCTCGCCTTTGCCCAGGTACTGCACCAGGCTGTTGTCGACGTTGTAGGTCCAGGTGCCGTCAGCCGTGATGCTCAGGCTGCCCAGTGCATCCGGACTCGCGGTGATGCTGGCCGCGTCGGTCTTGAACGCCACTTCATCCGCGCCGTCCACGTCGCTGATCTTCAGCTGGCCGCTGTCGCTCAGCAGGCCTGTGCTCGAGACGTTCAGGTCTTCGGTCACTTCACCCACAGCATCGCCGCTGATGATCGCCTTGTCGTTGGTGCCTGTGATGGTGATGGTCACGGTGTGCTCGGTGCCATCCACGGACTTGACCACGAAGGTCTCAACCTTGGTCTCACCCTCGCCCAGGTACTCCACCTTGCTGTTGTCAACGTTATAGGTCCAGACACCGCCCTCGGTGATGGTCAGGCTGCCCAGCGGGGCCCCCTCGGTTGGGTGCGCCACCGCCGCCACATCGGTGCGGAAGGTGTTGTCGGCATCCTTACCGTCCACGTCCACGGCCGTCAGGGTACCGCTGTCACTCAGCACGATGTTGCCATTACCCTCGGTCACTTCACCCACAGCATCGCCGCTGATGATCGCCTTGTCGTTGGTGCCGTTGATGGTGATGGTCACCGTGGTGGTGGTCACCCCGTCCGCGTTGGTCACCGTGATGGTGTCGGTCAGCTTCTCGCCCGCCTTCAGGTTCTGGATCGCCGCCTGACCG